>NZ_JAVKPO010000029.1:0-10412 GCF_040980945.1 Kocuria sp. CPCC 204721 | reverse complement strand
TGTCCAAGCCGACCGCGAACACCTGGTCGGAATCAAATAGCGCGAGTCTCCATCAGACCCAGGGCGCTTCAGGTGGCCGACGAGGTCCCAGCAGCCTGAGTTCCCCCGGCAGGGGCCGTAATCCCTACAGGATCGCTGGGCACACCAGTCTCGGGAGTTGGTTTGGCGGGCGCCACTCGTGCCGGGCGTATGGGTTCCTCATCCTTGTCGTTGAGGATGCCGTCCCCGTCGATGTCCGGGTCTTCCTCATTGAGCAGGCCGTCCCCATCCATGTCCGGATCAACCTCATTGATGAACTTATCGCCGTCGAGGTTGTCGTCAGCCTTGTTGTCGATGCCGTCCCCGTCGAGGTCGGTGTCATTGATGTCGAGGGTGCCGTCGCGATCGGTGTCCCGTTTGGTGTCCGGAACCCGGGGCGCCACTCCGGGCAGGAGCTCCTTCTCGCTCCCAGTGTCCGCAGACGGTGACGGTGCCGGTTGGGGTGGTGCCGTTGTGGGGCCGGGCGGGGCAGGAGCTGGTGCCGGTTGGGGTGGTGCCGTTGTGGGGCCGGGCGGGGCAGGAGCTGGTGCCGGTTGGGCGGGTTTTACGGGTTTGGTCTGGATGGCCGTGGGCTTTTGCGCCGCTGACGGTGGAGGGGCCGGTGTGGGGCTGGGTTTCGCAGGAGCGGAAGGCTCGGCCGTGGGTTGGGGCTCCTTCGTGACCTTCTTGGTGGCAGCGGCCTTCTGCTCGGCAGCTTCTTCGTCCGAGGCGGCCTTTTTCTTGGCGGTGGTCTCGTCATCCACGGGGGCCGGCACGGGCACCTCCAAGGAGTACTTGCTGCGGGAGGCGGGAATGACGCGGAGACCGTCGACCCAGTCGAAGGACTGGGGGTCCACGGCCTGCCCGTCGACCCAGGTCTCGAGGTGCAGGTTTGGTCCCGTGACTCGGGTTCCGGTGGCACCGACGGAACCGAGCTGCTCGGCTGCGGCCAGCCGGTCACCGGTGGCCACCCTGACGTCCTCGAGGTGGTTATAGGTGGTCCTCAGTCCGTCCGCGTGGGTGACCTCCACACGGTTGCCGCCCCAGACGTCCCAGAACACGGCCGTCACCTCGCCCTCGGCGGCCGCCACGACCGGCAGCCCTGCGGCTGCGGAGACGTCGGTGCCGTTGTGGAACTCGCGGTCGCCGCGATCGGGGGCGATCCGCCACCCGAAGGTTCCCCCGGTCAGGACGGCCCCGGGAGTGGTGGGGGCGATGAGGGTGTTGACGGGAAGCTCGCCCGAGTACAGCCTCGGTGCATGTCGCCCCGGGCGCACCGTCGAGGCCGCGTTCCGGGCGGCGTCGCCCGGCCCGGTGCCTTGGCGCCAGGACCCGTTGCCTGCGGCGCCGTCACGGACGGGCGAGGTGGAACGGTTCTGCCGCAACGGTGCCGCCGGAGGGTGCTGCCGCTCCTGACCTGACGCGAAGAGGCTCCACCCGCTGTCCGACCGCTCCGAGGAGGCCGAGGAGCCCGCCGACACCCCGAAGGCAGCCCCTCGTTCTTCGCCGGCCCCCGGAGTGACGCCCGAGCTGACGGCCACGCTCGGCGCCACGAGGGCCGAGAACGCGGCGAGGGCGCTCACCGGCGAGGAGGCGCGGTGACGGAGGTCGGGCTTGGCAGGGCGGCGAGAGGAGTCACGGGGCATGATGGTGTTTCCCCCAGGACGTCGCGGGCAACGACGGAAAGATCGAGCAACGGACCGCAGGCATCAAACATTGGTGTGCGCGTAGGAGCACGGACAATCCTCCTGAGGATACGTCTTCGCTCCCGTTAATGCGGTGTCGTGCGGGCACGCAACGCTGTATGACGCGCAGAGCTGCCGCCCTCCGATTCGAGGTTCCTGAATCGGTGGCAAAGTGGCGCTGATGTACCTCATGTGACGCGGTAGATCTCGGTGTCAGGGCGCCGAGTCATGGGTCAGGTGTTGCCGTGGCAGCCAGGGTGGTTCGCGCCTGTGGTCAGTCGAGCAGATTGGTGAGGCCGGGGGCGAGCAGCAAGATGGTGGGCACGATGATGAGCGCAGCGGCTGCGCCGATGACTGTTGCCTTTTGTCCCGCCGGCACGGGCGTGGCCTCCAGTCGCAGGATGCGATGACGGGCGTCCTCGGCAGGGGCCGCGCCTGTCCAGGTGCCTTGGAAGCGGTGCGAGGGAGCAGCGGATCCACCGGTGCTGACAAGGGCGACGGCTCGGGCGAGGGTACGGTCGTCGACGCTCCGGCGGGCGCGGTCGTCGGCGAGCATCTCGACGAGGAGCCCGACTTCGCGGTGAGCGCGGTCGGCGATGGGGAACCAGGGCAGGGAAGCCTTCCAGGCGCGGAATAGCATCAGCACGATGTCATGGCGTTGGGTGGCATGTGCCTTCTCGTGCTCGATCACCGCGTCCAGCTCGTTTTCATCGAGCAGTGACAGCAATCCGGCAGAGAGGACGGTCATCGTGGTGAACGCCCCCGGGAGGCAGTAGGCGACAGGGGCGGGGTTGTCGAGGAGCCGGGTGCCGGGGGCATCGGGCAACGGTGTGCTCAGGAGCAGGACCAGCTGGGCATGGCGCCGGCGATCGCGTTCGGCGCGCACAATCGTGACCATCAGGTTCAGCAGCAGATGCCCGCCGAGCAGAACTGCTCCGGACAGCGCGAGGATGTGCATCGGGCCTGCGGGCACCCATGGCTGATCTCCCAAGAAGCTAGCGGCGAAGCTGATGCCGCCCGTGACCAAGTCCGGCCCAAAAGGGGCCAGGCCGAAGGTGAGCAAGGCCCCGAGCATCGACAGCCCGCCGGCCAGGGCGACGGCCTGCCAGAGCACCAGTGCGGTGGCGGGGGCGCGGGTCGGCCACTTGGCGTGCGAGAAAAGGATCGGGACGGGCCAGGCCAGGGCGAGAGCAAATGCCGCGAGGCCGATCGAGGCGCTGATCACATGGACTCAGTGGTCGTCGAGGAGGCGCCGCAGAGTTTGTGCCTCCTCGGAACTGACGCCCCCGACGAAGCGTTCGAGTACGGCGGCCCGGTCGTTGGCTGTTCCGAGGACCTCGTGCATGAGGGAGGCCATGTGCTCTTCGCGGGACGCTGCGGCGTGGTACCGGTGGGGGCGGAAGGTGCGTTCCCGTGTGACGAAGCCTTTGCGCTCCAGGCGGGACAGGACGGTGAGCACGGTGGTGGCGGCGCGGGGGCGACCGCTGTCGGTGGCTAGGGGGAGCTGGTCCTGGAGGTCGTAGGCCGACAGGGGGGTGTCCGCCTGCCAGAGGATCTCCATGATGGATCGCTCCAGGTCACCTAAGGAGGTTGCACGTTTCGATTCGTTGGTTGCCACCAGCTGATTCTAGCGGACCGACCCACGTGTTCTACAGTGGTGTAGAAGTAGTTCTACGACTCGTAGAACTACTTCTACACCACTGTAAAAAGGCTTGGGGGACAACCCATGGATCCGTTGGAGATCGCCCGGTGGCAGTTCGGGATCACCACCGTCTACCACTTCGTGATGGTCCCGCTCACGCTCGGGCTGGGTCTGCTGGTGGCGCTCATGCAGACGATGTGGGTGCGCACCGGCAACGAGCGTTGGCTGCGGATGACGAAGTTCTGGGGCAAGCTCTACCTGATCAACTTCATCATGGGCGTGGCCACCGGGTTGGTGCAGGAATTCCAGTTCGGGATGGCCTGGAGCGAGTACTCCCGCTTCGTCGGCGACGTCTTCGGCGCACCGCTGGCGATGGAGGGCCTGCTCGCCTTCTTCTTCGAGTCCACCTTCCTGGGCCTGTGGATCTTCGGCTGGGACCGCCTGCCCAAGAAGCTGCACCTGGCCACGCTGTGGACCGCGGTGCTCGGCTCCGTGGTCTCGGCCTTTTTCATCATCGTCGCCAACTCCTGGATGCAGCACCCGGTGGGCGTGGAGATGGTGGACGGCCGCCCGGTGATGAACGACGTGTGGGCGGTGCTGACCAACAACACGGCCCTGGTGGCCTACTCCCACACCCTGGCCGGAGCGGTGGCAGTGGGCGCGGCGTTCCTGATCGGGGTTTCCTGGTACCAGCTGTGGCAGCGCCGCCGGGACAACATCGACACCGTCGACGACTCCGGTGCCGTGGTCGTGGGAGAGCGGGCCGATATTCCCGGGCGGGACCGGGTCGACCACGCGGTGTGGCTGTCCAGCCTGCGCATCGGTGCGGTGGTCGCCGCCGTCGCCTTCGGCGGGGTCGCCGCCACCGGGGACCTGCAGGGCAAGCTCATGTTCGACCAGCAGCCGCTGAAGATGGCCGCCGCTGAGGCGGCCTGCCACGATGGCACCAGCTTCTCGGTGCTGGCCGTGGGCCCGCTCGGAGCCCAGGACTGTGACCAGGTGACCAACGTCATCGAGATCCCGGGCCTGCTGTCGTTTTTGGCCCACGGGGACTTCGACACCGAAGTCAAGGGCGTGAACACCCTCATCCCACAGTACGAGGCCGCCTACGGCACCCACCTGCCTGAAGACCCCATGTACGGCGAACGGGCCGGCCAAAAGATCGACTACCTGCCCCTAATGGAGGTCACCTACTGGGGGTTCCGCCTGATGATCGGCTTCGGCATGCTCGCCGCCGGCTTCGCGGCGCTGACGCTGTGGCTCACCCGGAAGGGCACCGTCCCGGCTTCCAAGCCCTTGATGTGGGTGGCGGTGGCCTCCATCCTGGCACCCTTCGGGGCCAACATTGCCGGGTGGGTGTTCACCGAGATGGGACGGCAACCGTTCGTGGTCGTCCCGAATCCCAACCCCAGTGGTGTGGACGGGGTGTACATGTACACCGCCGCTGCCGTCTCCCCGGGAGTCAGCGGGGAGGAGATCCTTTTCTCCCTCATCACCCTCGGGCTGATCTACGCGGTCCTGCTGGTGGTGGAGACGAGGTTGCTCGTGCGCTACGTGCGCGGCGGGGTCGCCTCGGCCATGCCCGAGCTCGCCCACCACGAAGATGACCCCGCCCATCCCGAGGGCATGACCGGTCGGCGCGATGACGTGCTGGCCTTCGCCTACTGAGCCCGACGACCACAGAACGGCCCCTGACATGGAACTGCTTCCCACTCTCTGGTTCATCGCCATCGCGGTGCTGTGGACCGGGTTCATCCTCCTGGACGGCTTCGACCTGGGCGTGGGGATGCTCATGCTCACCAGTACCCGCGATGAGCGCCAGCGCCGGCAGATGCTCAATACCATCGGCCCGGTGTGGGACGGCAACGAGGTGTGGCTGATCACCGCAGCCGCCGGGCTCTTCGCCGCCTTCCCCGACTGGTACGCCTCCTTGTTCTCTGCCCTGTACGTCCCCTTCGTGTTCGTCCTGGTCGGGCTGATTTTCCGGGCGGTGTCCATCGAGTACCGCGGCAAGGTCCACAGCGACCGGTGGCGGCGGTGGGTGGACCGGGCCCTGGGCGGGGGATCGTTCCTGGTCGCCTTCGGGCTCGGTGCTGCCTTGGCTTTGACCACTACGGGCCTGCCGCTGAACGCCAACGGCGACCGCGTCGGCGGGGCCTTCGCCTGGTTCACGCCCTACGCGCTGCTCGGTGGGCTGGCGCTGGTCGGTTTCTGCCTCGTGCACGCCTCGGCCTTCCTGGGACTGAAGACCGAGGGCCCGGTCCGGGTGCGTGCCCGCCAGTTCCTCCTCCGTTTCGGCCCGGCCGCGCTGGTGCCGCTCACCGTGTGGGTGTTGGCCGTTCAAGTGCTCCACGACAAGGCCTGGACCTGGCCCCTGGTCGGTGCCGCGGTCGTCGCCGCGCTCTTCGGGTGGACCAGCGCCCGCCTGGGCCGGGAAGGCCGCGCCTTCGCCGGCTCCGCCGCACTGCTGTTCTGCGGCCTTACCTCAATCTTCGCCAACGTCTACCCCGTGGTCCTGCCCTCCACGATCGACCCCGCCCACCACCTGACGGTGGCCAACGCCTCCAGCAGCGACTACACCCTGGGGGTCATGACCGTCGTGGCGGCCATCGGCTTGCCCTCGGTGATGCTCGCTCAGAGCTGGAGCTATTGGGTGTTCCGCCGGCGCCTGACCACCGGCCATCTTCCCGCCCCCCACCCCGTCCTTCCCGCCGTTGCCCCGAGCCGCGCCGCGGGTACCCGACGTGAGGGTGTGCCGGGGACGGGCACGGACGGGAACCAGCAGGCATGAAACGTCCCCCGCTGGGCCCCGGTGGTGCTGCCACAGTCTTCACCCTCGGCCTCCTCGGAGCGCTCAAGGCTCTGGCTCTGATCGGCATGGCCGAAGCCCTGGCCCGCGGCATCGTCGGGGTCATCGCTCATGACACGGCGGCCTGGCAACGGGCTCTGCTGGTCGGGGTCGGTGCCGGGCTGCTGCGTGCCGCAACCACCTGGGCCACCCAGGTCGTCGCCGTCCGCGCCGCCGGTCGGGCGAAGCGGGGGCTGCGCCGAGAACTCGCCACCCGCCTCCTGGCCGGGGGCGGCCACGACGTCGGCGCCACGACCACTGTGGGCACCATCGGCCTCGACGCCCTCGACGACTACTACGCGCGCGTGCTGCCCTCGGTCACCGCCGCCACCACCGTGCCTCTGCTGGTCGGGGCGCGGATCCTGGCCGCCGACTGGGTCAGCGCCCTCATCATCGCGCTCACCGTGCCCCTGATTCCGGTGTTCATGGCACTGATCGGGCTGCACTCCCAGGACAAGGCTGAGGAGTCCTCCGCCGCCCTTCAACGACTCTCCCACCACCTGGTCGAACTCGCCCGTGGACTGCCCGTCCTCGTGGGCCTGGGACGGATCGAGGAGCAGGCTGCGGCGCTGCGCGATGTCTCCGAGCAGCACCGGCACACAACCATGGTGACCCTGCGCACCGCGTTCCTCTCCGCGCTCGTGCTCGAGCTGATCGCCACGCTCTCGGTCGCCGTCGTGGCGGTGTTCGTCGGCGTGCGCCTCGTCTACGGTGACCTCGACCTCCTGGTGGGACTCATTGCCCTCATCCTCGCCCCCGAATGCTTCGCCCCCTTCCGCGACCTCGGCGCAGCCTTCCACGCCTCCCAGGACGGCATGGCAGCCTTGCACTGCTCCCGTGAGATCGTCGCCGAGCCCCCGGCCCCCGACATCCGCAGACCGACGCCACCGGAATCGAACCCCGCAACGATCAACCCCCAGCCGGACACCCCAGCGGACCAGGCACCCGCGGTGCGAATCAGTGGCGTGGTCGTGCGCTACCCAGGACGGCCCTCCCCAGCAGTATCCGGTCTCGACGCCGAAATCCCTTCCGGAACTATCACTAGCGTCGAAGGCCCCAGCGGCAGCGGCAAATCCACCCTGCTCGGGGTCCTCGCCGGAACCATCGAAGCCCAAAAAGGAACCATCCACGGGATCGACCCGGCTGCAGTGGCCTGGGTGCCTCAGCACATCCACACCGTCGGCGAGACCGTCCTCGACGAGATCCAGCTCTACGCCCACGACACCGCTTCCACCCACCACGCCCTCGCGCGAGTCGGACTGACCGGGCTGGCCGAGGCGGACCCGAACCAACTCAGCCCCGGGGAACTGCGCCGCCTGGGCCTGGCCCGGGGCCTGGTCCGCATCACCGCCGGGGCCCGGCTGCTGCTCCTCGACGAGCCCACCGCCCACCTCGATCCCACCAACGCGCACCGCATCAGAAACCTCATCGACAACCTGCGCGGCACCACCACCGTGATCCTGGCCTCCCACGAAACCGAGATCACCGCCCTCGCCGACCAGAAAGTGCTCCTGGGGCAGCCCGCCAGCCCCCGCGGGGAGGGGGCGCATCGCCAGCCAGGAACCACCGCCCCGGAGGAGCAGCAGGCCTCCGATCGCCAGGGCGAGGCGTTCACTTCTTCACTCGCCGAGACCTGCGGTGGTGCGTTGGGCGAGCTCAGGGCGTTCCTCGCCTCCACTCGCTGGCGCATGTTGGGGGCAGCGGCCCTGGGGACGGCCTCAGCCCTGTTCGCCGCCGCCCTCACCACGCTGTCGGGCTGGCTAATCGTGCGCGCCAGCGAGCAGCCGGGAATCATGTACCTGATGGTCGCCATCGTCGGCGTCCGCTTCTTCGGCATCGGCCGCGCCGTGCTGCGCTACGCCGAACGACTGGCCACCCACGACGCCGTCCTGTCCGCCACCACCGAGCTCAGGTCCCGGATCTGGGCCGGGCTGGCCGCCCGAGGCCTGGCCTCCCGGGTTCTAGCCACCGGTGGGGCGGCCCTGGAGCACCTGGTCGACGCCGCCGACCGGGTCCGCGACCTGGCCCCCCGGGTCCTGCTGCCACCGATGGCCGGGGCCGGCACCGCCCTGGGGGCTGTCGTCGCCGTCATGGCCCTGTGCCCCAGCGCGGTGCCCACGCTACTGGTCGCCGTCCTCGGCGGGCTGCTCGCCGGGCCCGTCGCGGCGCTGCTGGCCGACCGATCCGCGGCCCGCCACCTCACCGTCGTGCGCTCCAGCGTGATCCGCCGCTTCGCCGCGATGGTCGCCGCCTCCGACGAGCTGCGCGCCAACGATCGAGCCAAGGACATGCTCGCCCGGCTCGACGACCTCGAGCAGTCCGCGGACACCGCAACCCGGTCCACTGCCTGGGCGCGGGGCCTGGGCGAGGCCGTCGTGGTGCTGGCCTGCTCCCTCTCCTCCGTGCTCATGCTGGCAACCACCGTCGAAGCCCGGGCGGCAGGCACAATCTCCGCACCGGTCGTCGCCGCACTCGTGCTGCTGCCCCTGGGCCTGATCGATCCGCTGCTCGGCGCGGTCGATGCGGTACAGCAGTGGCCCGCGCTGGCCCAGTCGCTGCGCAAGGTCCATGCCGTCACCGCCACAACCACCCGCCATAAGCGACCTCGGCCCCCCGCCGGGCTGGTTCCGGCTCAGGTCCAAGAGCTGACGCTGGCCGACCTGGCCGTCACCTGGCCGCAGGCGCCGGCCCCGGCATTCCGCCACCTCCAGGCCACCGTGCGCCGGGGCCGGTGGCTCGTCGTTGAAGGTCCCTCCGGCTCAGGCAAATCCACCCTGCTGGCGACCCTCCTGGGCCACTTGCCCGCCGCGGAGGGCTCATGGCAGGTCAACGGCTCCGACAGCACCACCTTCGACGCCCGGCAGCTGCGGCGACGCTTCGCCTGGTGCCCCCAGGAGGCACACCTGTTCGACTCCACCATCCGCGGGAACCTCCTGCTCGCCCGGGGGAAAAACGATCGGCCCACCGATGAGGACATGCATGAGGTCCTTACCCGCGTGGGCCTGGAGTCCTTCATGGGTGGATTGCCCCAGGGCCTGGACACACCAGTCGGCCCGAGCGGAGGGAGCCTCTCGGGAGGCCAACGACAACGCATCGCCGTCGCCAGGGCGCTGCTCACCCGCGCCGACGTCCTGCTCCTCGACGAACCCACCGCTCACCTCGACGCACCCGCTGCCCACTCGCTGATCTCCGACCTGCGCTCAGCACTGTCCGACCGCATCGTCGTGCTCGTGACCCACCACGCCGAACAACGCACTGGAGCAGACGTTCGCCTCCACCTGCCAGGAGCGCACCAGCACTGCGCACCACAGCCCAGTGACCATGCACAGACCAGTGACCATGCGCAGGCTAGAAACGGCGACCGGTCACTGACGCGTGTTCCCTGACCGTCCCGCCAACGCAGAAAATTCCAGGCGTCCCAGATGGGATACAGCCCTTCCGGGGACTCTGCTCGACCCGTCCTCAGCGCCGGCGCCCGGCTGACCTGCGCTGGCACGGGTTAATCCGGAAGGCTCCGAGAAGACGCCATGGCGAGTAGGACCATCCCGTGACGAGACACCGCTCGGCTCCCTCACGCTCCCGGGGCGATGGAGGTGTCGGTGCTCGCTGTGGCGTCTTCGGCGGGCGGCACGGTGGCGCGGCGGGGTGAGCGGCCCAGATCTACCACACGGTAGATCAGACCCGCCACCAGACCCCCCAGCAACGGGGCAACCCAAAACAGCCACAGCTGAGACAGGCTTTCAACACCCCCGATAACCGCGGTGCCGGTGGAGCGGGCCGGATTCAGCGACCCGCCGTCGAAAGGCGCCAGGATGGTGAGCAGGAAGGCGAAGCTCGCCCCGATCGCCACCGGGGCCAGGACCGCGTTGGCCCGTGGGGCTGTCGAGCCCAGGACCACGAGGACGAACAGCGTCGTCGCCACGAACTCGACCAGAAGCACGGTGGACCAACCGGCTTGGGAGGTGGAGTTCTCCCCGTAGCCGTTGGCCACCGCCCCCAAGGCCTGGGCGGTGGTGGAGGCATCAATCAGTGTCATCAGCACCGCCCACAGCATGCCCACCGCGACCAGCGCCCCGAGCACCTGGGCCACCACGTAGCCGAGGGCGACCTTGGCCGGAGTGCGCCCGGACACGACCGCTGAAGCGCCGTGAGTTTGTTGGAGGCTCCTGACCTTGGAAACGAGGATGGAGTTATGCCGAAGGAACTGGCGAATGGGAAG
>NZ_JAVKPO010000028.1:0-11324 GCF_040980945.1 Kocuria sp. CPCC 204721 | reverse complement strand
ACTACCGCCTCCGCATGCTCCTCATCACCGGTGGACTCGACGCCTCACCCCACACTCAACTCTGAAGAGCCCTTGGTCAGTTGAGTCCACGCCCACCGGGCCAGACCGAGGGGCCCCAGGGCGGGGACCTCGACCCCGCCGGGACTCTTGGCGGGCCCGCCGGTCGAGACGCCCCGGGAACCACCGGCGGTGCTGCCGTCGGGGGTGGACTCGGCCTCGCTGAGGGCGCCCACGCTGGTCTTGCTGCTGCCGAGGCTGTGGTGAGAGGGGTTGCCGGTTCTCATGCCGCCTCGGCCACCGTGTCCTCGAGGAGGGTCTCGAGCACGGAGCGGTCCGCGATCCCGAGGATCCGGGCGGCGACCCGGCCCTCGGCGTCGAGCACCAGCGTGGTGGGCACGGCCTGCGAGGGCACGTACGCGCTCAGGGCCATCAGCACGCCCCCGTCCTTGTCCCGGAAGGAGGGGTAGGGGATCTCGAAGGTGCGCTCGAACGCCTCGGCGGTGGGGCGCTCGTCGCGCAGGTTCACCCCGTAGAACGCGGCCTGCCCGTCGAAGCGCTGGGCGAGCTCCTTGAGGTCCGGGGCCTCCACCCGGCACGGGGCACAGCCCGCGTACCAGAAGTTCAACAGCGCGGGCCTCCCGCGCAGGTCCTCGGCGGAGAGCTCGGTGCCGTCGAAGAGGGTGCCGGTGAACTGCACGGGCTCGCCCCGCTCCCCCGCCGGGTACTCCGAGACGGTGCCGTCCCCGGCGATGTAGCCCTTCTGGTCCCCGGAGTTCGCCTGCTGGGCCAGCGAGTCCTCCTCGGCGCACCCTGTGAGGGCGAGCCCCAGGACCCCGAGGCCGGCCAGCGAGAGGACGCGGCGGCGGGACGGGGCGGCGCAGGGCGTGGGGCGGGAAGTCATGGGCGTTTCACCTGAGGATCGGAATATGTTGGGGCAACGGGGGCGGTGCCGGTCCCTGCCCTGATGGGCAGACAGATCGAGGGGCCTTGGAGCGCACCGTGGCGGGCTGACGATGGATCCGGGGAGGTCACCCAGCCTTGACGGGCCGGGGCCTCGGCACGCTCAGGGCTTGAGGCCACTCCGTTGCCGGAGCTGATCATGCGGCCACGGCCAGGACCGGCTCCGGCGCGATTTCTCCATCGGGCCAGTCGCACCACCACCCATCGAAGTACTATGACGGATAGTAACCGCTCTGGGGGTGGATTTCACCTCCGGTGCACCCCCTGCAGGAGAGCCAGCTCCGCCGATCCCCCGGTCACCGTGCTGGTGGCGTTGTGCGGCGAACCACCGATACCGCAGGCAGCAAAAGGTTTCTTCCTGTGGGGCTCACCGGTGGCCACCTGGATTCTTCACCTCTTCGGTCGTGGCTCTGCTCACGTGGGGGCTACGCCGGACTTGCCGCGCACGACGGCGCCATGGGCCACCGGATCCCACAGCAGGTATCGCCAGCTATCCGACCCCGGGGACGCGAGGCCCACGCGGGCCGGACGGCCTTTCGGGCCCCGATGGGCCCGCGGCCACCTGTGCTGTCTCCGGCGGCGGTCACGACAGAGATGCCGACATGACCTCCCCGGTGGCCTCGGACCACAGGCTGTTGACGCCCTGGTGAACCCCAGAACGTGGGCTTGTGGGGTGAGGAGGGGGAGGGGTACCGGCACCCAGGGCCCGATCCCCGGTGCGGCCCTACTATGGGGCATAGGAATTGTGGGGAAACGGCGGCGCAAGACGTGGGAAGGAGACCTTCGTGCACCATCTGGGACACCTGGAGTCGGCGATCATGGAACGGATGTGGTCGCGGTCCGCGCCGGCCTCTGTCCGGGAGATCCTGGTGGACCTGCAGCGTGATCGAGATCTGGCCTACATGACCGTGAAGACCGTCATGGACACCTTGCATCGCAAGGGTTTGTTGAGCAGGGAGCCCGACGGGCGCGCATTCCGCTACCGACCCACCCAGACGCGTGAGCAGTACACCGCCTCGCACATGGGGGAGGTCCTGGCCAGTGGCAGCGACCGGCGGGCCACCCTGCTGCACTTCCTGGAGCAGATTCCGGCCGAGGACCTCGCGCAGCTGCGCGAGGCATTGGATCAGGCGGCAGGACCCCAGACGGGGACCGCCCAGTGACAGCCCCGGTGCTGCTGATCGCCTTCGCCGTACTGGCCACCCTGGCGGGCCCGCGGCTGGGGCGCAGGGGCTGGGTCGACCGCTCACCCCGGCTGGGAATCCTGGCCTGGCAGGCGCTGACGGTCTCGATCGTGGTGAGTGTGATCCTGGCCGGTGTGTCTTTGGCTCTGCCGGTGATGCCGGCCATCGGAGGATTGGCGGACTTCCTGCAGGCCTGCGCGGTGGTGCTGCGCGCCCAGTACTCCACTCCCGGTGGGGCAGCGGTCAGCACGGCAGGAGCAATCCTGGCGTTCGTGCTCGGGGGCCGGGTGCTCTGCTGCCTGAGCTCCGAGGTGATGTCCGCCCGGCGGGAGCAGAGGAAGCATCTAGAGTCCCTGTCGCTGGTCTCCCGCCGTGACCCGGTCACCGGTGTGCTGGTGGTCGACCATGCGGTGCCGGCCGCCTACTGCCTGCCCGGGCGCCGCCGCGACATTGTCTTCACCACCGCAGCCCTGCACGCCCTGGACGCCCAGCAGCGTCAGGCGGTGTTGCGTCATGAGGTGGCGCACCTGCACGGGCGCCACCATCTGGTCCTGGCCGGTGCCCAGGCTTTGGTGCGGGCCTTTCCCCGGATCCCCGTCTTCGCCGTAGCGCGAGCGGAGCTGGGCCGGCTGGTGGAACTCACCGCCGATGACCGGGCAGCCGCCGGCAACGACAGCAGGCTCACCGTGGCCAGTGCCCTGGTGCAACTGGCCGAGGCCAGACACGCTCCGACCTCGGCCCTGGCTGCCAGCGGCACCGCCACACTGATGCGGGTGCGCCGGCTGGCGGCACCGGCCGCCCCGCTGCACCGGGCCCGGGTGGCGCTGACGGTGGCCGCGGCCACCGTCATGCTGGCCCTGCCGGTGGCCGTTGCCGCCACCCCGGCCCTGGCCACGGTCCAAGCACAGACCTGCCCGGTGGAGTTCCCCCCGGGCGGCTGAGCCGCACGGCCGGTCCACCCCCAGCGCAGGGGGCGGGGAACGAGTCGGTGAGGAGAACGCCATGGTCGTGGGGGCGAGGGCGTTGACCTCGGTGTCCACCGCCAGCCACAGCCTGCATCCGTGCGGGTGCTGCCCCTTCACCCCCAGCGCCCAAGCCTCGGTCCTGGAGTGCTGGGCGCGCCGCCGAGGAACCAGCGACCACCGCGGCCACCCGGGTCAGGCCGCTGCCTCCATAGGGAGGATTGCCACGCCGGGTAAGGAGATCAGACGTTTCACGTTCAGCAGAGGCAGCGCAACCGACGACGTGCGTCCTCGCATGGAGCGAGTGGGCTTCACGGCGATGCACGGAGACCGGCAGGTACGGGTCGCTGTGCCCACGGGTGTGCTGCCAGCACACACCAGGACTGGTGTTGGTGCAGGTAGAGGGGGCGGAGAAGGGCGGGACGTTTTGAACTCGGTGTCTCAACACGTCTACTATGTTTCTTAGTATTGTGTGCCTCCCGGCAACCAGGCAGAAGGAGCCCGTCCATGTTCGCCGCTTCGGTTTCGACGTCGGTCACCGACGGTATCCGCCGTAGGAGCCGTCACCTGTTCCCCGTCATGGGCCGTCCTGTTCCCGGGGCTGGGGTCCAGCCGTGCGGGCATGGCGCGGATCTGCAGGCTAATGCTGGAGGGCACCGGCGGGCAGAGAGCTGAGACCCTCCGCCTCGCAGGCGCCTCAACAGGCCCGATGGCTCCGTTCCCCCTTTTTTCAGGAAAGCGACCTCATGATCTGCAATGCCCACATCGCCGGCGGCCGAAAAGCCCGCACCGCCGCGGTCCTCGCCGTCACTGCTCTGCTCGTCACCGCCTGCGCCCCCCAGGACAATGCCTCCGGGGCGGTGGGGTCCTCGACCGGGGCGGGGAACCCGTTCGGTCACGTCCACGGTCTGGCGGTGGACCCGGGCACCGATCAGCTGCTGGTGGCCACCCATAACGGGTTGTTCCAACTCGGTGGGGAGTCCCCGGAAAAGATCGGGGAGACCACCGATTTGATGGGCTTCGCCGTCGGCGCCGGCCGGTACTACGCCTCTGGGCACCCTGGGCCGGGCTCGAATCTACCCAATCCGCTGGGGTTGGTGGAGTCCACCGACGGCGGGCAGAGCTGGCAGGAGCTCTCCCGCCAGGGCGAGTCCGACTTCCACGCCATGACCGTCTCCTCCGAAGGGGTCATCGGCTTCGACGGCGCCCTGCGCAGGACCGCCGACGGGACGCAATGGTCTGAGGCCAGCGACCAGGTCCAGCCGGCCCATCTCGCCGCCTCCGCAGACGGACCGGTGGTGCTGGCCACCACCGAAGAGGGCGTGCAGCGCTCCACCGACGGCGGAGACACCTGGGAACTGCCCGATAAGGCCCCCGTCCTGCTGGTCACCGCCTTCGCCGATGTCGACACGGCCGTGGGAGTGGCCCCGGACGGGACGGTGCAGCTGAGCCGCGACGGCGGGGTGAGCTGGGAGACGGCCGGGGGCGCCACTGCCCAGCCCTCCGCGGTGGCCGCCAGCACGGAGGGGGAGGACGGGTTGCGGATCTGGGTGGCCACCGAGAAGGGCATCGAGTTCTCCGACGACGCCGGGGCCACCTTCTCCACCACCATCCCGGCAGGACAGTAAGCTCCGCATGACGTATCTGCGCATCACCGGCTGCGCCCGTGAGCAGAGGCGCGGGCGGGTGGGATCATGAGCATCGGGGAATTTTTCGCCCAGAACGTCCAGTCCGGGGCCCTGCTGGTAGCCATTCCCTTGGCCGTCATCGCCGGGATCGTCTCCTTCATCTCCCCGTGCATCCTGCCCCTGGTGCCGGGGTATCTGGGCTACGTCTCCGGGCTCACCGACCCGACCGCTGCCGGCAACCGGTCCAGGGTGCTCACCGGGGTGGGGTTGTTCATCCTGGGTTTCGCCGCCGTGTTCACCCTCTACGGCGCCGCGTTCGGGGTCATCGGCGGGTGGTTGGTGCAGTGGCAGGACCTGATGATCCGCACCCTCGGGGCGTTCGTCATCGGCATGGGCCTGGTGCTGATCGGGCGGCTGTCCTTCCTGCAGCGCACCGTGAAACTGTCCTGGCAACCACGCAGGGGCCTGGCCGGGTCCCCGCTGCTGGGGGTGGTCTTCGGCCTGGGCTGGACCCCGTGCATGGGCCCGACCCTCAGTGCGGTGCTGGCGCTGAGCACCACCACCGGCACCGCCTGGCGCGGAGCCCTGCTGGGTTTCGTCTACTGCCTGGGGCTGGGCATCCCCTTCGTCCTGGTGGCCCTGGGCGTGAACTGGGTCTCGGCCACCCTGTCCTTCATCCGTCGGCACCTGCGCCTGGTCAACATCGCCGGTGGCTCCCTGCTGGTCCTGGTGGGGGTGCTGATGGTCTCCGGGATCTGGACAGCATGGATCTACCAGCTGCAGAACCTCTCCGGCACCTACCTCACCCCCGTCTGAGGCCAGGAACGGGGCCTGCCGGTGCAGATGTGACGTGCCGGGCCGGTGAATACATGGGTCCGCCTATCACCCACACGTTGACCACCCCACCCACCCACCCACCCACCCAGTCACTACGCAACCACCAAGGAGTACACATGGCGAAGATCTACCACGACGTCACCGAGCTCGTGGGCCGGACCCCGCTCGTCCGCCTCAACCGGCTGGACGAGGGCCTGCCCGGCAACGTCGCCGTGAAGCTGGAGTTCTACAACCCCGCGAACTCGGTGAAGGACCGCATCGGCGTGTCGATCATCGACGCCGCCGAGAAGTCCGGCCAGCTCCGCCCGGGCGGCACGATCGTCGAGGGCACCTCCGGCAACACCGGCATCGCCCTGGCCATGGTCGGCGCCGCCCGCGGCTACAAGGTCATCCTGACCATGCCCGAGACCATGTCCACGGAGCGCCGCGTCATGCTGCGCGCCTACGGCGCCGAGATCGTCCTGACCCCCGGCGCGGAGGGCATGCGCGGCGCGGTCGAGAAGGCCCAGGAGATCGTGAACGCCTCCGACAACGCCGTCCTGGCGAGCCAGTTCGCCAACGAGGCCAACCCCGCGGTCCACTACGCGACCACCGGCCCCGAGATCTGGGAGGACACCGACGGCAAGGTCGACGTGTTCGTCTCCGGCGTGGGCACCGGCGGCACCATCACCGGCGCCGGCCGCTACCTGCGGGAGCAGAAGCCGGACGTCCGGCTCATCGTCGTCGAGCCGGCCGACTCCCCCCTGCTGACCCAGGGCAAGGCCGGCCCGCACAAGATCCAGGGCCTCGGGGCGAACTTCATCCCCGCGATCCTCGACCGGGAGATCTACGACGACGTCTACGACGTGACGGTCGAGGACTCCGTGCGCACGGCCCGCGAGCTGGGCACCAAGGAGGGCATCCTCGGCGGGATCTCCTCCGGCGCGATCGTCTGGGCCGCGCTGCAGGAGGCGGCCAAGGAGGAGAACCGGGACAAGCTGATCGTCGCGGTCGTGTGCGACTTCGGGGAGCGCTACATCTCCACGCTGCTCTACGAGGACATCCGCATCTGAGCCGTCGCACGGCTCACCACGACGGCGCAGCACACCAGCCGTCTTGATGGTGTGGCCTCCCGACGCGTGTGTGGGAGATGATGGCGGCCCTGGTGTCCGCGTTCCCTGCACGCCCGGGTCGTGCCCCCGAGGGGAGTCCGGGATGTCAGCGCTGCTGGGCGTGACGGCCACTCCGGGCACGGGTGCTCAGCATGCCACCCTGGCCCTGCGGGTCACCGACGTGCGGCCGCGGTAGGGGTGGCCGCCCGGACCGACGTGCATATCAGCACCGGTGAGCACCCCCTGACGGGAAGAGAGGGTCCCGTCCCACCGACGTCCACGGAAGAGCGCCGGGAACGGTTGTCCGCCTTCGCAGGAGACAGTCCCGTTCCTGAAGCCCGGACGGAGCACAGCCACGGCACCCCTTTACGGAGGGCCTGGGCGAGTCCGGGGCCTCACCGGGGCTTTGGACTTGTCCGCCGCAAAGGTAGGGCAACGATGTGTGGTTGCTGCGCTCGAAGGAGTTTTCGGCTCCGGACTGGGTGCGCTCGGTCCTGTGGGGTCATCGTGGCATCGGGGAGGGCCTGCGACCAGAGGAGCTGGCCATGAGCGTGATGCAGCCATCGGTCAGGACGGACCTCAACAGAGACCGGGGCATCGAGGGCCTGGTTGCTGCTGGGGTGTTTTTGGGCAGGGGGCACATTCCAACCCACGACCCAGCGACCAGGGGGTGGCGTGGTGGTGGGTGCGCGATGGGCACCTGGCCTGATGGGCAACAGAGGCTCCGGGGTCATACGCAGGCCAGCGCCTCGGGCCTATCCTGTGATGCTCACGGGTTGCCGACACCGCCCCGCTCCATGTCGGGGAATGCCGTGCTGCCGCTTTGGACGCCGGTGACACCCCGGGCACGCCCTGTCATGTCCCTTCGCCGGCCGCGGTTTCCCTCTCCCGCCACACCTTGACAGCTTTACCCTCCCGGGGTATATCTGTACTTGTACAGATACCCCCTAGGGGTAACCAGTTGAAAGGGCGAAACCATGGCGACCACTCAGTTCCAGGTGACCGGGATGACCTGCGGGCACTGCGAGATGTCGGTGCGCGAGGAGGTCCAGGAGGTTGCAGGCGTGACAGGTGTTCAGGTCAGCCACCAGACGGGTCAGCTGTCTGTCACCAGCGCCGAGCCGGTGGACAAGGCGGCGGTCATCGCCGCGGTCGAGGAAGCCGGCTACCAGGTCGTGCGGTCGGCGTGAACGCCGCCGGACGACTGGGGGCGTATGCGACGGGGCTGGCGGTGATCTTCGCCGCATCCTTCGCCGCGGCCGGGGCCGTAGTGCCCGAGGAGACGGTGGCGGATTGGACACAACAGGCGCAAGAAGCCGTGAAAAACCATCCCGCCGACCCCGGGCGCACCCCAGCTCAAGATCCTGCCGATACCGCGGCCGATGGCCACGACGATCACTGACCCACCACTGACCTATCGCTGAGACAGTTGCGGCCGGACCGGTGGCGCTCATCTCGGGAGAAAGAAGCACCCCATGCCGGCACCTTCAACCCCGCAACAGGCCCTGGGCACCGACCTCGAGCTTGAGCTCAGCGGGATGACCTGCGCCTCGTGCGCCAATCGGATCGAGCGCAAGCTCAACAAGCTCGACGGTGTCACCGCCACGGTCAACTACGCCACGGAGAAGGCCCGCGTCAGTGCTCCGGCCGGCTATGATCCGCAGGCGCTGATCACCGCGGTGGAGAGTGCTGGGTACTCGGCCCAGCTGCCCCCACCCGCCCAGGGGCCCGGGGGCGGTACTGCCGATGACGGTGTGGACCGCCGCGACCTGGAGCTGCTGTCTTTGCGCCACCGGTTGATCGGTGCGGTGGTGCTGTCGGTTCCGGTGATCGCGATGGCGATGATCCCCGCGTGGCAGTTCCCCTACTGGCAGTGGCTGTCCCTGGTCCTGGCCGCCCCGGTGATCGTCTGGGCCGGGTGGCCCTTCCACAAGGCTGCGTTCACCAACCTGCGCCATGGTGCGGCGACCATGGACACCTTGATCTCGATGGGCACCACCGCGGCGTTCCTGTGGTCGCTCTACGCCCTGTTCTTCGGCACCGCCGGCACCCCGGGCATGACCCACCCCTTCGAGCTGTCGGTGGCCCCCACGGACGGGGCGGGGAACATCTACCTGGAGGTCGCCGCCGGGGTGATCCTGTTCATCCTGGGAGGCCGGTACTTCGAGAAGCGCTCCAAGCGCCAGGCCGGGGCCGCCCTGCGCGCCCTACTGGAATTGGGCGCCAAGGACGTGGCCGTGCTGCGCGACGGGGTGGAGACCCGCATCCCCACCGACCACCTGGCCGTGGGGGATGAGTTCGTGGTCCGGCCCGGGGAGAAGATCGCCACCGACGGTGTGGTCCTCAGCGGGGTCAGTGCGGTGGACGCCTCGATGCTCACCGGTGAGTCCGTGCCCGTGGAGGTCGAGGCCGGTGATACGGTCACCGGGGCCACCGTCAACGCCGGTGGCCGGCTCGTTATCCGAGCCACCCGGGTGGGTTCGGACACCCAACTGGCCCGGATGGCCCAGCTGGTGGAGAACGCCCAGTCCGGCAAGGCCGAGGTCCAGCGGTTGGCAGACCGGATCTCCGGCGTGTTCGTGCCCGTCGTCATCGCCGTCGCCGTGGCCACCCTGGCCGCCTGGCTCGGTGCCGGGTTCCCGGTCACGGCCGCGTTCACCGCCGCGGTGGCGGTGCTGATCATCGCCTGCCCGTGCGCCCTGGGCCTGGCCACCCCCACCGCGCTGCTGGTGGGCACCGGCCGCGGTGCGCAGCTGGGCATCCTGATCAAGGGCCCCGAGGTGCTGGAGTCCACCCGCCGCATCGACACGATCGTCCTGGACAAGACCGGCACCGTCACCACCGGCACGATGACCTTGCAGGGCGTGCACACCGCGCCCGGCACCGAGGAGACCGTGGTGCTGCGCCTGGCCGGGGCGCTCGAGCACGCCTCCGAGCACCCCATCGCCCAGGCCATCGCCCGCGGCGCCTCACATCAGGTCGGTGTCCTGCCGACCGTGGAATCGTTCCAAAATCTTGCCGGGCGTGGGGTGCAGGGAATCGTCGAGGGGCATCTGGTGGCCGTGGGCCGCGAATCCCTGCTCGCCGAGTGGTCGCTGACCCTGCCCGCGGACCTCTCAGCCGCCAAGGCGGCCGCTGAGGCCGCCGGGCGGACCGCCGTGGTCGTGGCCTGGGACGGGGAAGTCCGCGGGGTGCTGGTGGTCGCCGATGCGATCAAGGACACCAGTGCTGAGGCCATCGCCTCCTTCCGCGCCCTGGGCCTGACCCCGGTGCTGCTCACCGGTGACAACCAGGCCGCGGCCGCCCAGGTCGCCGCTCAGGTCGGCATCGATCAGGTCATCGCTGAGGTGCTGCCCGAGGACAAGGTCCGTGTCGTCACCGAGCTGCAGGCGAAGGGCAAGGTCGTGGCCATGGTCGGTGACGGGGTCAACGACGCCGCGGCCCTGGCCCAGGCCGATCTGGGTCTGGCCATGGGCACCGGCACCGACGCCGCGATCCAGGCCGCCGACCTGACCTTGGTGCGCGGGGACCTGCGCGCGGCCGCCGATGCGATCCGCCTGGCCCGCAAGACCCTGACCACGATCAAGACCAACCTGTTCTGGGCTTTCGCCTACAACGTGGCCGCGATCCCGCTGGCCGCTCTCGGTCTGCTCAACCCGATGCTCGCCGGAGCCGCGATGGCCTTCTCGTCCGTCTTCGTGGTCAGCAACAGTCTCCGCCTGCGCGCCTTCACCAGCCGGGCAGTGAACCATCGGGGCTCCCCTGCCCGCTCTCGCCTGGGTGTGAGGCACCTCCAGAACGCCTGATCCCACGCCTGCCCCATGGACCGAGGAGAACACCCCCATGTGCCATCACCACGGTCCTGACCACCACGAGGAGCACGGTCATCGCCACGAAACCGCAGTCGGCCATCTCACCGGCGCCTCCGGTGAGGAGGTCGCCGAGTGCCCCGTGATGTCCGGCAACATGGTCATCAAGACCGAGACCGAGGCCGCAGGACTGAGCCGTGACAACGCCGGCCAACGATACTGGCTGTGCTGCGCCACCTGCGGGGCCCTCTTCGACGCCGACCCAACCACGTACGCCCACGCCGGCTGACCCGCCCGCCCACCACCGATCTGCGGCCCCGACCCAGCCCCGCGCTGGCCCGGGGCCGCGAGCCCGCCAAGAACAAGGACACCACCATGGACGCCACCTCCACCGAGTGCCACACCACCCACGGCTACATCAGTGACAAGGACCGATACCTGGCCCGCCTCAAGCGGATCGAAGGCCAGGCCCGGGGCATCCACCGGATGATCGACGAGGAGCAGTACTGCATCGACATCCTCACCCAGATCTCTGCCCTGACCTCCGCGCTGCGCAACGTCGGACTGGGACTGCTCGATGAGCACATGAAGCACTGCGTCGTGGACGCAGCCAAGCTGGGTGGCGATGCCGCCGAGGCCAAGCTTCAGGAAGCTTCCGAGGCCATCGCCCGTCTGGTGCGTTCCTAGCTCACCGAGCCCCTGTCCCGAGGAACCCTGACCAACGGCCCAGGGAACCTCTCGATCCGGGGAAGGAATCTTCACTCGAGCGGGACTGTCGCTCTAACGGCTCTGTCGCACTTTCGGTGGTGGGGTAGAAGGCGCTCAGGCTAGGAGGATGCGGTGGCGGAGCAGG
>NZ_JAVKPO010000027.1:0-12034 GCF_040980945.1 Kocuria sp. CPCC 204721 | reverse complement strand
TCGACCCTCACCCCGACACCGACGCGCCGCCCCAGGTCGCACCACAGCTACACCCTCATCTGTGAAGAGCCTTCAAAGAGGTCTCCGTGAACGTGGGCGAGAACCGTAGCCCCCGCCCGCTCGTGCAGGTCGTCGACGTTCTGGGTAGAAATCCGCAGGTCCATGTCGGGGTAAGCCTGCCATTGGGCGATCGCCAAGTGCCCGGGGTGCGGCTGGGCGCCGCGCACCAGGGATGCACGCCAGGCGTACCACGCCCAGCACTGGGCGGGGTCGTCCTCCCAGGCCTCCGGTGTCGCCAGCTCCGTGGGATCGAAACGTTCCCACAACCCGGTCTGCGCATCGCGAAAGGTCGGAACACCGGATTCGGCAGACATCCCCGCGCCGGTCAGCACGGTCACCCGCCGTGCGTTACGGGCAAGCTCGAGGATCTCGGTGGGGATCTGCTCGGGGGAGGACATGCACCTCAGGCTAGCGCCCCACTGAGGGTTCCGGCAGGTGAGTCCGCCATGGGGATCTCGAGCGCGGACAAGCTCTCACAGGGTCGCTGGGGGCAGTGAATTATTTGTTACCCCTCTGTAACCGGCCTGGTCGGCTGGGTGAAACAGCCTGCCCGTAGGTTTCTTCGTAATGGTGACGACCGAAGGAGCCACGCATGTCACTGGATACGCGTCAACAAGGTCTGCTGGATGACCTTGACACACTCGCTGTCGATGAACCGTTACGGCACCGGCCCAACCGGTGGATCGACGGATACAACCCCGAGAACGAGACACAGTGGAATCGTGAGGGCCGGGGCATTGCCCGCCGGAACCTGAACTGGTCCATTTATGTCGAGTTCTTGGGTTTCGTGGTGTGGCAGCTTTGGTCCGTGGCCGTGGTGGCCATGCCCGCGGCCGGTTTCTCGCTGAGCACCTCGCAGCAGTTCTGGCTGATCTCGGTGCCCAGCCTCGTGGGCGCCACCATGCGTTTCCCGTACACGTTCATGGTTCCGATTTTCGGTGGCCGCATGTGGACGGTCATCTCCGCCCTGCTGCTCCTGCTGCCGGTCGTAGGCATGGGGATGTGCCTGGGCAACCCGGACACCCCGTTCGGTGTGCTGCTGGCGGTGGCCGCGCTCGCCGGTTTCGGTGGCGGCAACTTTGCCTCGTCGATGACCAACATCACCTACTACTTCCCGGCCAAGGAGAAGGGCTGGGCGCTGGGTCTGAACGCGGCCGGCGGAAACCTGGGCTCGGCCGTCGCGCAGTTCACCGTGCCGATTGTCATCACCGCCGGTGGTGTGCTGTTGACCGGTGGCCCTATGGTCAGCCTGGCCGGCTGGTTCTGGGTTCCGTTCATCCTGCTGGGTGCGGTTGGCGCGTACTACTGCATGAACAGTCTCTCCCACGCCACCGCGGACGTCAGCTCGTATCTGGCCGCCCTCAAACATGGGCAGTTGTGGGTCATCGCGGTGCTCTACATCGGTACTTTCGGGTCGTTCATGGGCTTCGCCAGTGTGTTCCCCAAGCTCATCGCGGACACGTTTCCGCAGTTCTCCGCCTTCACCATCGGCGCGGCCACACTGTCCCTGGCGTTCCTCGGCGCGCTGGTCGGTTCCCTGGCTCGTCCCTACGGTGGGAAGCTGGCCGACAAATTCGGCGGTGCCCGCCCGACGATCGCAGCGTTCGCTGTCATGGCCATCATGGCGCTGGCGATCATCGGGCTGCTGCGGCTGGGTAACTTCTGGCTGTTCCTGTTGGGCTTCCTGGTCCTCTTTATCGCCTCCGGCATGGGTAACGGTTCGACCTACCGGATGATCCCCACCGCGTTCTCGCTGGCCTACGGCGACGACCAGAAAGCCACGCGCGCCGCGGCGTCGTCGTTGGGCATCATTTCCGCGATCGGTGCCTACGGCGGGTTCCTGATCCCGCAGGTACTTCGCATCGTCCACGAGAACACGGGCGGGTACGACGGCGCATTTATCGGTTTTGCCGCCGGGTACCTGGTGCTGCTGGCCATCACGTGGGGCGTCTACGCCCGCAAGGGCACCACGTTCGGAGACGGTCGTGTCTGAATCCCTCATCACCCAAGAACCGCCCGCGAGCCACGGGGTGGCCAGCCATTGCCCGTACTGCGCCCTGCAGTGCGCCATGACACTGACCCCCAACTCGGACGCGAGCGAACCCGTGACGGTGACCGGGCGCGAGTTCCCGACCAACCGCGGCGGACTGTGCCGCAAGGGCAGCTCCGCGGCCAAGGTCCTGGGCCTGGGGGATCGGATCACCCAGCCGATGATCCGCACGGCCCACGGACTGGAACCCACCACGTGGGACCACGCGCTGACAGCGATCACCGAGGCGATCCGGGGCACCCAGCGTGAGCACGGCCGCGACGCGGTGGGGATCTTCGGAGCCGGTGGGCTCACCAACGAGAAGGCCTACGCACTGGGCAAGTTCGCCCGCGCGGTGCTGCGAACCAGTCGGATCGACTACAACGGCCGGTTCTGCATGTCTTCGGCGGCGGCCGCCGGTAACCGGGCCTTCGGTTTGGACCGCGGCCTACCGTTCCCACTAACCGATCTGGACCGCGCGCACGCCGTGCTACTGATCGGCTCCAATGTGGCGGACACCATGCCCCCGTTCGTCCAGCACCTGGCCTCCGCGCGGGAGCACGGCGGGCTGTTCGTGATCGACCTGCGCGAGTCCGCCACCGCGGACCTGACCCGCTCGGAGGAACGCGAGTGCGGGATCCACCTGGCACCGACCCCCGGAACCGACCAGGAACTACTGCTGGGCCTGATCCACGTGGTCATTGCCGAGGGCCTCTACGACGCCGCCTACGTGGCCTCCCGCACCAATGGTTTCGCCCGGCTCAAGCGCACCGCCCAGCGCTACTGGCCTGAACACGTCCAGAGCCTCACCGGTGTCCCCGCCGCCAAGATCCGGGCGGTCGCCCGCGGGCTGGCCACGGCCAAGGACAGGGGCGCGTTCGTCCTGACCGGGCGCGGCGTGGAACAGCACACCAATGGCTCGGACACCACCAGCCTCGCCATCAACCTGGCCTTGCTGCTGGGGCTGCCGGGCCGCGAACCCGGCGGGTACGGCACCGTGACCGGGCAGGGCAACGGCCAGGGCGGGCGCGAACACGGTCAGAAGTGCGATCAGCTGCCCGGCTACCGTTCCATCAACGACCCGCAGGCCCGAGCGCACGTGGCCTCGGTGTGGGGCATCGATGAGCAGGACATCCCCGGTCCGGGGATTGACGCCACCCAACTGTTGCTCTCGTGCGGCACCGACCACGGGGTGCGCACACTGATGATTCACGGCTCCAACCCCGTGGTCTCCGCCCCGAATGCCACACGGGTGACCCGTGCACTGGCCGACCTGGATTTCCTGGTGGTCAGTGACTTCGTGCTGTCGGAGACCGCTCAGCTGGCGCACGTGATCCTGCCGGTGGCGCAGTGGGCGGAGGAAGAAGGCACCATGACCAACCTGGAGGGCCGGGTCATCCGCCGTCGTAGGGCGCTGCCGTTGCCCGGCGCCGCGCGCGACGAGCTGGCCGTGCTGGCCGAGCTGAGCACCCGGTTGGGTTCCACCATGTTCTTCGGAACGGCGGAGCAGATGTTCGAGGAGCTCACCCGAGCCTCGGCCGGTGGCCGCGCGGACTACTCGGGTCTCAGCTACGACCTGCTCGACCAGGAGAGGGCGTGCTATTGGCCCTACCCGGCGGGCAGCGCGGGCACACCGCGCCTGTTCCGGGACTCGTTCCCCACCGCGGACGGCCGTGCCACCCTGGCGGACGTGTCCCCCCGGGCGATTGCCGAGCGGATCTTCGACGGGGCCGAGCTGACCCTGATCACAGGCCGCCTGCTGGGCCACTACCAGTCGGGTGCCCAAACTCGACGGGTCCCGGAACTGCTCGCCTCGGATCCTGACGGGCGAGTCGAGATCAACCCGGAGACCGCCCACCTCTACGGGGTGGTCGAGGGGCAGCTGCTCACTTTGCACAACGAGCGGGGAACCGTGCAGGCCCGGGCTCGGCTGTCCCGACAGATCCGCCGCGACACCCTGTTCATGCCCTTCCACTTCGCAGGGTCCAACAGCGTGAACCGTTTGGTCTCCTCGGCCACGGACCCGCTGTCCAAGATGCCGGAATTCAAAGCCACCCGCGTGTGGGTGTCCCAGGAGGAACAGTGCGTCGCATAGTCATCATCGGTTTCGGCCCGGTGGCCGCCCGCCTGATCGAAGAACTCGAGGAACCCCTTGCCCAGAGCCGGGTGCACGTGTGCGTGATCGGGAGCGAGCCGGAAGGTGCCTACAACCGCATCCTGCTGGCCAACCTGGTCACCGGGCATAGCACCCCGCAAGACCTGGACCTCGCGTGCGATGAGACCAACTTCCCGGAGGGGGTAACGTTCCTCACGGGTACCACGCTCAGCGACATTTCCTTGGACGGGCAGTACCTTCACACCACTGATGACCGGTTGATCTCCTTTGACGATCTGATCTTCGCCACCGGAGCGCGCGCCGTTCTGCCGCGGGTCCCCGGATTGGACGTTCTGGACACGGATCCGTGCCACCTGGATTCCATCCCCCTACCCGGAGTGCACCCCTTGCGGGACATGTCCGACGCTCGGCGGTTACGCGAGGTGGTCGAGACGGGCCAGGATGTCCTGGTCCTCGGCGGTGGGATTCTGGGGATCGAGCTTGCGCTCAACCTTGCCGAGCACGGAGTGCAGGTGAGCTTGATCCACCGTGGGCAGGACCTGATGCCGCGGCAGCTGGATCCTGACGCCAGCCGAATGCTGGCCCACGTGCTGAGGCAGGCCGGTATCCAGGTGATCCCCGGGGGCATCAACGGCGTGCGCAGTGAGGGTGGTCGCTTCACGGGGGTCGTCTTGGACGATGGAACCGTGCGAGAAGCCGGCGCGTTGATTCCGGCCATCGGAGCGCAGCCCCGTACCGAGTGGGCCAAGAAAGTGCGGCTACCGACCCATCGTGGGATTTTGGTCGATCATCAGTTGCGGGTCCACGGCACCTCGAACATCTACGCGATCGGTGACTGCGCGGAGGTGCTGTGCAGCAATCCCGTGTGCCCAGAATGTATGGCTATCGACTACCAGGATTCCGCCCCGAGCGGGCTGATCGGCCCGGGGTGGCAGCAGGCGCAAGCCCTGGCGGACATTCTGGACGGCACCCACAACCGCGTTCCTTCACAGGTGTCGCAACTGATCACCATGAAGTCGCAGGCCGTGAGCCTCACCGCTGCGGGCTCGGTGCACGCTCGAGCCTTCGAGCAGCCGAGAGTCGACGTGGCCACCTGGGAGGACCCACGCACCGGGCGTTACCTCAAGGTGGTCTCGCGCGATCGGAACATCCTCGGATTCGTGGCTCTGGGGGCGCCGGAGGCCGGTGCCGAACTGGCCATGCTGTTCGAACGATCCGGTGCCGCCCCGGGTGACCCTTCCGTGTTGCTTGCCGCGGACACCCCGAGCGGCGCGGATACCGCACCGGAACTGACCCCGGAGTCCATCATCTGCCGGTGTGCGGGGGTGGCCCTGGCACCCATTCAGCAGGCCGTGTCCGCCGGAGCCACCACCGTGGCCGAGGTCTCCAAATGTTCCCGCGCCGGCACCGGTTGCGGCGGGTGCAAGGACAAACTCGAATCCGTGGTCTCCCAAGCCATGGCAGCCTGAGCCGCCACACCGACCACTTGTATGCACCACAGTCGCCAAGGAGAACCGCCATGACCGTTCTGACTCGCGAGACCCACTCCACCGCCGTCGAAACCCTCACCTGGACCCCCGTGGTCGAAGAACACCGTCTGGAACGTGACGTCGGCGCGGCCGCCCTGCTCAAGGGCCGCCACATCGCCCTGTACCGGACCTGGAACGACCGGCTGTACGCGAGCTCCAACGTGGACCCGGACACCGGTGCCTCCGTGCTCTCCCGCGGGATTGTCGGCGAATCAGGTGGCGTCCCCACCATTGCCTCGCCCCTGCTCAAGGCGGTCTTCAACCTGGAAACCGGTGAGTGCCTGACCAATGACGAGCTGTCCGTGGAGACCTACCCCGTTCGAGTGGTCGACGGAATCATCCAGGTCGGCCTGGATTTCTAGGTCCGACGCAGGCGCAATTTACACGGCCGTAAGAAAGTGACAACGGCCGGGTGACATTCGATTTCTACCGTGGAGACACGTTCCAACTCCTAGGAGAACCCCATGCCCGAACTCATCAACATCCGCGACCTCCCGACCTCCGTGTCTGAACGCAGGGTCGTGGTGGTCGGCGCGGGGCCCGCAGCACACCGCTTCGTCACGGCCCTGCGCGGGCGCGGCGACCGCAGCGACGTCGTCGTCCTGGGAGAAGAAAGCGTGGCTCCCTACGACCGCGTCAACTTGGCCAAGCACTGGGACCCGGACCACGATCTGAGCCTCACCAACGTGGGTATGTGGAACGAACGGACCCACCTGGTCACCAATGCGTGGGTCAACAGCATCGACCCGGAGCGCAAGAGCGTGCACGTCAACGGTGAGACGGAACTAGCCTACGACGAATTAGTGCTCGCGACCGGTTCGGCCGCCACCATGCCTCCGTTGCCCGGCAATGACCTGGCCGGAGTCTACGTCTACCGCACCGTGAACGATGTCGATCGGATGCGGGCCAACGTTGAGGCCCTCAGTAGCGCCCGCGGCCCCGAGAAGCCGCCCCAGGCCGTGGTGATCGGCGGCGGACTGCTGGGTCTCGAGGCCGCCGGCGGGTTGGTCAAGTACGGGTTTGAAACCCATCTGGTGCATTCGCGGGACTGGCTGATGTCCTCGCAACTGGACGAGGGCGGCGGGCGGACCCTGAACCGGGCCATCGAGCAGCGCGGGATCGAATTACACCTGGGACAGCGCCCCAGCGCGGTGCTGCCCGCCGCCGCGGACCCGTCCACCGTGGGCGGGGTGGCGGTGGGCGAGGATCTGATCGAGGCGGACCTCGTGGTGTGGGCCATTGGCATCACGCCCCGTGACGAGCTGGCCCGCGACGCCGGTTTGGAGACCGCGCCCAACGGTGGCGTGCCCATCGACACCGCGTGCCGCACCGCGACCCCCGGGATCTGGGCGATCGGTGAGGTAGCCAGCTTCGACGGAACGTGCGTGGGCCTCGTGGCACCGGCCAACGCCATGGCCGAGGTGGTGGCCGCGCAGTTGACCGGCGGTGACGACGAATTCACCGAGATCGACGACGCCACCAAGCTCAAGCTCCACGGCCTGGACGTGGCCTCCTTCGGCGACTCGCTGTCCCGGAAGAGCGGGACCCTGGACGTGGTCATGTCCGACCCGGTCGAGGGCGTCTACCAGAAACTCGTCCTTTCCGACGACGCCAGGACCCTGCTGGGCGGGGTGTTCGTGGGGGACGCGGAACCGTACGCGAGCCTGCGCGCGCTGCTGGGCCGCCAACTGCCCGGAGCGCCCAGGGCCTATCTTTCCGGCGGTGGCGACGTTCCCGACGCGGAAATGCCCGACGATCTGGTGGCGTGTTCGTGCAACAACGTGACCGTGCACGAGATCAAGCAGGCCGTGGGTCAGGGCTGCCACGACCTGGCCTCGGTCAAGAAGTGTTCCAAGGCCGGGACGCAGTGCGGATCGTGTGTGGGACTGGTCGGCAAGATCATGACCAAGGAAATGGAAGGCGCCGGTCTCGAAATTTCCAAAAGACTGTGCGAGCACTTCGAACTGTCCCGTCCCGAGCTGTTCGAGGCCATCAGGTTGTCCCGCCTGACGAGCTTCACCCAAGTCATCGAGAAAATCGGGACAGGCCGCGGTTGCGACATCTGCAAGCCGGTTGTCGCCAACATTCTGGCCACCGCCTTCCACGAGCACGTGTTGGACGGCGGCCGCGACGGACTGCAGGACACCAACGACCGTGCTCTGGCCAACATGCAGAAAGACGGCACGTATTCAGTGGTCCCGCGCATCCCCGGGGGCGAAATCACCCCCGAGAAGCTCGCGGTGATCGCCCAGGTGGCCAAGGAGTTCAACCTCTACACCAAGATCACCGGTGCTCAGCGTATCGACCTGTTGGGCGCGCGCTTGGAGCAGTTACCGCAAATCTGGCAGCGGCTGATCGACGCGGGCATGGAATCCGGTCAGGCCTACGGAAAGTCGCTGCGCGCGGTCAAGTCCTGCGTGGGTTCGGCGTGGTGCCGCTACGGCGTGCAGGATTCCGTGGGCATGGCCGTGCATTTGGAGAACCGATACCGCGGACTGCGTAGCCCGCACAAGCTCAAGATCGGCGTCTCCGGGTGCGCCCGTGAGTGCGCCGAGGCGCGCGGCAAGGACGTGGGGGTGATCGCCACGGACAAGGGCTGGAACGTCTACGTGGGCGGTAACGGCGGGTTCACCCCCCGGCATGCGGAACTGCTCGTGAGCGACGTCGATGACAGGATGCTGGTCAAGGTCATCGACCGGTTCTTCATGTATTACATCCGCTCCGCCGAGCGGCTGCAGCGCACCGCACCGTGGGTCGAGTCCTTGGAGGGCGGCATGGACCATCTCCGCGAGGTAATCCTGGAGGACTCGCTGGGGATCTGCGACGAACTGGAATCGGCCATGGGCGATCTAGTGGCCGACTACCGCGATGAGTGGGCCGAAACCCTCAACGACCCGGTGAAGCTGGCGCGTTTCACGCCGTTCATCAATGACCCGCAGGCAACGGACGAGACCATCGTGCAGGTGCCCGAGCGCGGGCAGGTGCGTCCGGCGACCGCCGGTGAGCGCGTGATGATCTCCGGGCCGACCATCGGGATCGGTGCATGAGTGATTTCGACTGGAACGGTTGTCCGGTCCTGCTCGTGGGAACCGGCCCGGCCGCGCCGCTGGAGGTCGCCCGGCTGATCCGCGCCGGTGCCAGGGTGAGCGTTGCGGGCACCGCGGAGCAACTGTGTGCCCGCGGGGATGCGCTGGCTAGGGTGGCCCGGCGGCTGGGTGTGAAAGCGGACCCGGCCCGGGAATCGGTGCGCACCGCGTTGGAAGCCTGCACCTTCGTGGGCGCGGAGGCCGCGGACTTCGACGCCGACGCTGCAGCGTCCGGTGCCGCGGCCGTGGTGTGCGCCGCCGACGACGCCGCGGAGACCAAGCGGTGGCGTGCCTTGAGCAGGAGGCACGGCAAACCGTTCTCGACCCTGCGCTCGGGCAGGCCCGGTGTGGCCCTGGTGGGTGGTGGTCCCGGTGACCCGCAGTTGATGACGGAGGCGGCCCGGCAGCACCTGATGCGGGCGGACGTGGTGCTCTACGACAAACTGGCACCCACCGCGGTGCTCGAGCAACTGTGCCCGGGAGCCCTGCTGGTGAACGTGGGTAAGGACCCCGGCCATCACAAGATGCCCCAATACTTGATTGAACGGGCCCTGGTGGAGTTCGCCCGCGCCGGGGCGTGTGTGGTGCGTTTCAAGGGCGGGGACCCGTTCGTGTTCGGACGCGGCGCCGAGGAACGGCGGACCCTGCAGGGGGAGGGCATCGAGGTCACTGTGGTCTCCGGGATCAGTTCGAGTATCGCGGTGCCCGCGGCTGCCGGTATCCCGGTCACGTGCCGCGGCATCAACCGCTCCTTCACCGTGATCTCCGGTCATGAGGTGCCCGCTCCCGACGAGCTGGAAGGCCTGGTCAAGGTGGGCGGCACCCTGGTGGTGCTCATGGGGTTGGCGCACCTGCCCGAGCTCATGGCCGGTCTGGTGAAGCACGGCCTGGATCCGGAATTGCCCGCCGCGGTGGTCGAAAAGGGTTCCACACAGCGGCAGCGGGTCTTTGCATCCGCAGCGCGCTCCATTGCGCGTGTGGTATCCGACGAGGGAGTGAGCTCCCCTGCGATCGTCGTGCTGGGGCACGTGGTCGAACTGGGCGATGACCTCGCGCGGTTGATCGAGAGAGTTTCAAACGAGCGCTCAGAAGAGTCTGAGCCACTGAAGTCTCCGCTCACACGCGGGCCCACCGCGGAACCCGCAGCCGAAATTCGGGACGGCGGGATCCCGGGCCGGGGGATTCGCGATGGTCGGATTCAGGAGGAACCTGGGACGGCGTCGTCGACGGTCAAGGCGAGCGAGAAGGTGCTCGTGGCTCCGTCGGATTCCCTGACCGGCTTCGTGATCGCTGTGACCGCCTCACGCCGGGCCGAGGACCAGGCGGAGGCTTTCGAACGGCGCGGCGCCACCGTGCTCAAGGCGCCTACCATGCGCATCGTGCCCACCGAGAACGACGAGACGCTGCACCGGGCCTCCGCCCAGGTGATCGAGGACAAACCGGGGGTGCTGCTGGTCACCACGGGGCACGGTGTGCGCGGATGGTTCGAGGCTGCGGAGGCCGGTGGAACACGATCCCAACTGTGTGCGGCGCTCGAGGGCGCTGACATCCTCGTGCGCGGAGCCAAGGCCCGTGGGGCCATCAAGAGCCTCGGGCTCGTGGAGCAGGGGGTTGCATCGCAGGATTCTACGAGCTCCCTGGTGGACCTGGCACTGAGCCGCGGCGTGGCCGACAAACACGTGGTGTTCCAACAACACGGGGCCGTGGACCACGCACACGTGGAACGCCTCGAACGCGCCGGCGCGCGCCTGACCGTAGTCCAGCCCTATCGATGGGAACAGCCCCGTGATGTGGCCGCAGTCTCCCAGCTGATGCTGGCAATCATCAAGGAACACGTCAACGCCGTGACCTTCACCTCCGCCCCCGCGGTGGAAGCGCTATTCGAACGCGCCCAGAAGGAAGGGACCATGGAGCCATTGCTCGAAGCACTGCGTCACCGTGTGCTCAGCGTGGCCGTGGGGCACGTAACCGCGGAGCCGTTGCAGCGGGCGGGAATCACACCGCTGATCCCGGACCGCCCCCGCATGGGGTCCCTGGTGCGGGCACTGACCACCCACCTGGAAAGACAGACCGTGGACCTGCCGCACACGCCGTTCGGACAGGTCACCCTGCGCGGCGCGCATCTGCTGTGCGGGGAACGCCGCGTGGAACTGCCCTCCCACCTGGCCAACATCACACGCGTGGTGATGCAGGCCGCAGGGGACTTGGTGACTCGCCAGTCCATCCGCCGTGAAGTGCCCGCGGCGCCCAGCGACCACGCCATCGACATGGCCATATCCCGGATCCGAAAACTCACCGGGGAACCCAAACTGATCCTTACGGTCTCCAAGATGGGATTCCGGGCCAACGTGAGCCTGTGACACAGCGGGGGCCGTGGCCGTGGTTGTGTCCTTGGCGCCCGCTTCCACGCTTGCGGTCCTTGCGTTGGGAGGTCCCGGTGTGAGGTCTGGGCGCTCACAAGGTGGCGGCGACGGCGGCGGCCAGCCGCGCATCAGAGGTGTACAACGCGGTCGTGTCGAAGGTCGAGGCGGTGCTCATGATCTCGTCCGCGCCGGTACGCACGAGCAATTCACTGATTGCGCTCAAAACCTGGTCCTCGGTCCCCGCGATCACGGGGGCCAATGCCTTGGCCACGTTGCGTTGCTGCCGTTGCGTCAGGGAATCCGGTAGCGACGTCGTCGGCTCGAGCGGCGGAAAAGCTCCCGTGAGGCGCGATTCGGACATGGCCCACGCTTCGGGCAGAGAGAGTTCGCGCGCCTCGGAGGGAGAATCCGCAACAAAGATCTCCGTGGAAGCGATCAGGTACGGCTCGTCCAGTTGCTCGCTGGGGCAAAAGGTGGAGCGGTACTCGTCGAAGGCCTCCGGCCCGGCGGTGAGCAACGGTCCACCGACCACCGCCGGCAGACCCAGGCGCGCCGCGATCTTCAAGCCACTTCCGGTCCCCAACACGAATAGCGGGATGTGGCCGTTGTGGGCCGGGCGCATCGTGATATCCGCCCTGCCGGTCAGGTATTCGCGTACGGCTTCAATGGCGGATGCGAAGTCTTTCGGTGGCGCGGACATGGTGCCCAGGGCCCTGCGCACGGGCTCAGTGAACCCCAGGGAACGCCCAAGTCCAAGGTCGAACCGTTGCCCGTGCAGGGCCTGACTCGTGCCACTTGAGAGCTCCTGGCTGACTTGGCCGGTGTTGTCGCTGGTCAGGGTCCTGTGGCGG
>NZ_JAVKPO010000026.1:0-13645 GCF_040980945.1 Kocuria sp. CPCC 204721 | reverse complement strand
CTTCCCATTCGCCAGTTCCTTCGGCATAACTCCATCCTCGTTTCCAAGGTCAGGAGCCTCCAACAAACTCACGGCGCTTCACGATGAGCAGGGGCAGCACTGGCGTGGGTGTCCCACTAATGGTGGTCGCTTCCATCCCTCAAACGGAGCGCGTCGTGTCACCGGATGCGCGGCACCGTCGGGAACAGCCAGAGGGCCCCTGCCATGGCAGGGGCCCTCTGGCTGTTGTTCGAGGACATCCAACAGCAGGTGCTGCGGCAAGATCCAGGGGGCAGTTGTCGGGTCGCTGGACATCGTGGCCATGGCATCTTTGAAGGGGCGCTATGGCCGGAATCGTTCAGGGGTGGGTCAGAGGCCGGTGAAGGTAGAAAAGAAGCGGAAGAACACCGAGGCAGCCACGGCCACGTAGGCGATGGCCACCAGGGTCCAGGCCCACTCGGTGGCGAAGCGCACCAACCGGGGCGGGGCGGGGATGACGCCGTGGGCGAGGTTGCGCACGGTGAGCAGGAGGAACAGCGGGATCATCGCCGCCCACACGATCATGCAGTACAGGCACAGGATGTAGATCGCGAACAGGGCCTGGGACCACAGCCAGATCACGAGCACCGCCCCGAGAGTGACCCCGACCTGCAGGCCCGCCCAGTACCAGCGCCCGAGGCGGGCCCCGGCCAGGATCGTCATGGCGGTGGTGATCACCACCGCGAAGGCGACGATGCCGATCAGCGGGTTGGGGAAGCCGAAGAGCTCCGACTGCCAGGTGCCCATGACTTGCCCGCAGGACACCCAGGGGTTGATGTCACAACTGGTGACGTGGCCCGGGTCCTTGTAGAGCTGAAGGCGCTCGAGCACCAGAATCGCCGAGGCGACCCACCCGATCACCCCGGTCACCAACAGGACCAGGGCGAAGGGGCGGCGACGGGCGAATCCGGGCAGGTGCTCCTCGGCGACCGGGCCGGCGCCTGGGTGGCGGTGGGCGCTGGTGGTGGTTTCAGCCATGGTGGATGTCCTTGGGGGTTCCTCGATCAACGGTGGCGTCGGTGGTGCCGTGCTGGTGTCTTCGAGCCAGGACGGCCAGGGCCGCGGCCAACAGGGGCAGGACCCCGGCCAAGAGGATGGAATGGGCCGCGGATTGTTGATCCGCCAGCGGAGAAGGCCCCCAGTCTCGGCCGAGTCCGGAGAACCACTCTGGTTGGATCACCGTCGGTGACAGGGCCGTGAACACCACCCAGATCCCCAGCACGGTGGCCACCGCGAGCAGCACCAAGGCCTGCGTGCGCACCGCTCTGCGGTCCGGTGGGGCGGCCAGCGCGGCGGTAGCGAAAATCAGGCCCAGGGCCACGGCGGTGGTGTTCATCAGCTCGTGGCCGACGTGGGTGTGCAGGGCCACGGCGAAGGCGGGGGTGTAGTAGAAGACGCCCAGCCCGGCCAGCATCAGGATCCCGGCCGGGGCCGGGTGAGCCAGCAGGGCCCCGGCCCGGGAGGTGCGCCATGCAGCGGCGAGCTCGCACCACCCGGTGCTGCCGTCAGTGCGGACCGGAACCAGGGCCGCGGCCAGGCGGCCGGGCGCTCCGGCGATCAGCAGCAGCGGCACCGGGAAGCTCAGCAGCAGGTGGGCGGCGGTGTGGACGCTGAACAGGATCGGGGCGTAGAGGGCCATCGCTCCGCAGGTGACGTAGACCAGCAGCACCAGACCGGCCAGGAATGCGGCCGTGCGTGCCACCGGCCATGGTGCGCCGGTGCGGCGCAGGTGTCGGGCCCCGCCCAGGTAGAGGCAAGCCGCGAGGATCGCCACGGCGATCCACAGCCAGTCGACGCGCCACTGGGTGAACCAACCGGAGAAGCTCAGGGGCGGGGGCAGGAGGTAGCCGGTGAGGATCTCCGCGGGGGTGATGTCAGGTTGTCTCTCCAGAGGCACCGGGGTGGGGGTGCGTGCCAGGGCCACGCCCAGGGCCATCACGGCGCAGAGGATGAAGACCTCCACGGTGATCAGCCGCCACACCCGGCCTAGCGTCGGGGTGCCGGCGGTGATCGCCCGGCGGTTCAGGTACCCCAGCACGCCCAGGGCCACGGTGGCGATCGTCTTGGCGATCACCAGCGCCCCGTAGCCGGAGTCCAGCCCGTCCCAGCCACCGATCCGGTAGACGGTGTTGATGACTCCCGAGACAGCCACCAGGACGAAAGCCACCCCGGCCAGGGCCGAGAAGCGTTCCAGCACGGTCCGGGCTGACCCGTGGCCGGTGGCGGGGGCGGTCAGCAGCGGGGCGAGCAGGGCGAGCACGATGATCCCGCCGGTCCAGATCCCGGCACCGAGCAGGTGCAGGGCCAGAGCATTGACGGCCCCGTTGTGATCATCGACCCCGGCCACGTGTCCCAGTTGGGACAGCGGGATGACGGCGGCCAGGGCCACCAGGGCGGTGGCGGCCACCGCCGCCGGGGAACGAACGAGCACGGCCAGGGTGGTGGTCAGTGCCGCGGCCACCGCGGTGACGGCCCATGCTTGGCCGGGGATCAGGCGGGTCACGTAGTAACCCAGTTGCCCGGTGAACTCGGCCGAGCCGGACACGGGAGCCCCGATGGTGTCGGCGTAGCTGAGCACGATGATCGCCACCGCCGCCAGGGTCCACACCGCGGCCGCGGCCGCAGCCACCGTCATGGCCCGGGCGAAGGCCGGGTGCTCGGCCCTGGTCTGTCCCGCTCCGGGGACCGGAGTGGACCGGGGCACCACGGTGGTGGCGAAGACCAGCCCGGCCCAGGTGATGCCCATGGCCAGGTGATGCACGGTCGTGGCCAGCGGCAACCCCCAGCGCACCAGGACCCCGGGATCGAGCACTTCCCGGGGCGCGGTGGCCCCGGAGGATCCCAGGGCCACCCACAGCACGGCCAAGGTCCCCACCCCGATACCGATGTAGACGGCAGCCATGGCGCGCCGGCGCCGTCCAGTCGGCGTCGGGCCGGGAGGCGGGGGGAGGACCACCGGCGGGGTGGGCGTGTGGGGTGGGGTGACCATTGGGTCAGTCGGTGGCTGCGGTTTCGACGGCGTCCCGGAAGCCTTCCAGGGACTCGGGGTTGAGCACTTCCCCATCGAGGAAGAACGTGGGAGTCCCACCCACCCCCAGAGCCTCACCGTCAGCGACATCGAGCTCGATGCGCTCCTGGGTGGCCGGATCAGCCACCGCGGCGTCGAAGGCGGCCATGTCCAGGCCGAGGTCTTCGGCAAAGCCGCGGAAGACCGCGCTCTGGTCCTCGGCCGACTCCCCCCACTGTTCCTGGGTCTCGAACATACGCTGGTACATCGCCTCGTACTGTCCCTGCTGGGCGGCGGCTTCGACCGCGAGGGCGGCGTTCATGGAGTTGCGGTGGCCCGGCAGCGGGAAGTAGCGGTGGACGAAGGTGACGGTGTCGGCGTACTCGGCCCGCAGCTCCTCGATGACGGGGTAGGCGGCCCGGCACCCTTCGCACTCATAGTCCAGGAACTCCACCAGCACGGCCTGTTCGTCCGGTGCCTGGGAGAGCACCCGGCTGTTCTCCCGCACGACCTGCCCCTGGCCCTGGGGCACCGTTTCGGGGGTGGAGTTGGCACGGGCGATGAGGATCGGGATGGCCACGGCGGCCACGACGGCGACCAGGAGGACCCACACGATGATCTTGGCCTTGGAGGGCTTCTGCTTTGGGGTGGGCGGGCTGGCGGTAGTACTCACAGGGGTGTCCGTTCTGTCTCCGGCAGCAGGGCGTACCGGTGGAGGGGGCTAGGGGTGGAGGGTCTCATCGTGGCGGTGGGAGGCCGGTTCGATCTGGAAGGTGGAGTGCTCGATGGCTACGTCGAAGTCACGGGCCACGCAGGCCTGCAGATCCGCCAGGACGACCCCGGCGTGCTCAGCGTTCAGGCAGCCGTCGTGGACGGTGACGTGGGCCGAGAGCACCGGGGTGTCGGAGTCGATGCGCGAGGCGTGCAGATCGTGCACACCGACCACGTGCGGCAGGGCTTCCAAGCGGGTGCGGACCTGCTCGAGGTCCAGGCCCTTCGGGGTGGTTTCCATCAGGACCTCGATGGTGTCGCGCAGCAGGATCAGAGCCCGCGGCACGATCAGGGCGGCGATCAACAAGGACACGACCGCATCCGCCCGGGTCCACCCGGTGGTGGCGATGACGATCGCGGAGACGATCACCGCTACCGAGCCCAGGGCGTCGTTGGCCACCTCCAGGAACGCGGCCTTCATGTTCAGGTTCTCCCCCCGGCCCGAGGCGAGGATGACCAGCCCGATGATGTTGCCGACCAGCCCGACCACCCCGAACCACAGCATGGCCGTGGACTCGACCTCGGGGGGCTCCAACAGCCGGCGCACCCCTTCGACGGCGATGAACCCGCCCACAGCCAGCAGCACCGAGGCCTGGGCGGCCGCGGCGACGATCTCGGCGCGCTGGTACCCCCAGGTGCGTTTGTCCGTGGCCGGTTTCAGCGCCAGGGTCGCGGCGGTGAGGGCGATGAGCAGCCCGGCCGAGTCGGTGAACATGTGCCCGGCATCGGCCAGCAGCGCCAGGCTGCCCGAGACCACCGCACCGATGATCTCGGCGACCATAATCGTGGCGGTGATGGCGAACACCACTGCCAGTTTCCCCCTCCGCCCGGCGCCGGCGTGGGAATGATCGTGCTCGCCGCTCATACCGGAATCTCCTGGGTGGTGGCGTCATCGGCGAGGGCCTCGGCGGCGCACTCGGGTGTCCCGCACCGGCACACCGGTTCGACGGTGAGGATAGTGCCCAGCAGGTCCTCCAACGCGTGGGCCAGCTTGGGGTCCGAGAGTTCATAGCGCACGTTGCGCCCCACCGGCACGCCCACGACCAACCCGCAGTCGCGCAGACAGGCCAGGTGGTTGGACACGATCCGCCGGCTCACCCCGATCCGGGCCGCCAGTTCCGAGGGCACCGCTGGGCCCTGCTGCAGCTGCAGCAGCACCGCGGCCCGGGTGGGATCGGCCAGTGCTTTGCCGAAACGGGACATCGCCGCGACCGGGGACAAGATCCTCATCCAATAACCGTACAGCAGAATCTGTATCAAAGGAGATGAGGGGCTTCCCTTGATGATCGGGCAATGTCCAGCTCGTATTCATACGGTGAGGGCGGACGGGGGTGCCGTCCGCCACTGCGGCATCCCCGTCCCCCGAGCCATCGCTGCACCCTAAGGGCTCTCGCTCCAATGCCGAGGCGGAGCAGGATAAGCACTGCCCGCGTCCAGCGGAAGACAGGGCAAGGCCATGAGCACTCTCCGATCCTCTCCGCAGGACTGCTCCCCGTGTGCCGATTCGCTGGCGTGTGCACATCGACAGGATCGTGGCAATCGTTCGAGTCTGCGGCTACAGCTGCGGAGTGCACCCATGCGGTCCATCCGAGTGCACCCATGCGGTCCATCGACGATGATCCTGGCGGGGCACTCCGCACCTGACGGATGAGCCCACCGGCCGGCCTTCACCACATCGGCGAGACTCACCGGTAGGTGTAGTACCCGTCGACGGGCATGGCGTTGACGGAGTGGACGAAGGTGCCCTGGGTCGGGTTCAGCGCCGAGACCATCTTGCCGCCACCGATGTAGATGCCGATGTGGTTGCCGCCGTTCTGGGACACCAGGTCACCAGGCTGCGGGTTGGACGTCGGGGTGGCGGCGGCGATCTGCTGGAAGCTGGTGCGGGGGATGTCGATGCCGTTCTGGGCGTAGACCCAGCCGGTGAATCCGGAGCAGTCCCAGGCCCCGAAGGAGGTCCCGCCCCAGACGTAGCCGGTGCCCACGCCCTGCATGGCCGTGCCCACGATGCCGCCGGCGGCCGGGGCGATCTCGGTGATGGCGGTGGACTGCGGGCTCACGCTCGAGGTGGCGGCGCTCTGCTGCGGGGCCGGGGCTTGGTCGACGGGGGCGGCGGGCTGCGCGGCGACCGGGGCCGGGGTGGTGTAGGAGGCCAGATCGGCCATCGCCGAGGCCGGAGCCGCATAGGAGGACCCGGAGGCGGCGGGGATCTCGGCGTAGGCCTGGGCCGGAGCGATGGAGCCCACCAGCGCTGCGCCGGCGGCGGCGACGACGGTGGTGGTACGCACGGCGCGCGAGGAGGTCTGGGCGCGGTGACGGGCAGTGTGCTGCTTGAAAAGCGACATGGTGGAGTTCCTCCCTTTGCCTACGAGGTGAGCTGTCGGATGCGGGTGGGAGACACCCGGCCGCAGAACGCACGCGCTCTGAGACTTAACCCCAAGGCCCCGGTACACCGGGACCGGTAATGGTTCCCCCGCTTCTGCCAAGCGATTTCTCTTCAGGAACCCCGAGCACCGGCAGAACTCGGCGATGTGCCACGAGGGCGCCGACAGGATCAGTGGTCGGCACGCACTGAAGAGTACAAGGAGATTACGAAACAATCACAATCCGATTCGGGAATGTATAGAGATCGTAAAGAAGTGGTCAAGGCTTGATGAAGACCTGAATTGTTGTCGGCTTTTTCCTGTTAATTTCCCGAGAAAGGCGGGGCGCTCTGCGCTTTGAGTGAGGTGGCTTGTTGGTGCGTGGACGCTGCGCGGGGAGTCGTCGCCCACACAGCGGTGGGGACAGGAGCCACTTCAAAAGGCGCGGCGGGTGGATCGAGAGCGAAGCCCGCGGCCATCCTGGGATATTTCGCGCTGCATCAAGCCCCGGAAATTTGGGCTCTGTCCATGCTCGCACTGACTGGCGGAACGTTAGCCAGCGTTGTGGTCGAGGAGATGCCCGACCAAGCCCACGAAGGCGACACCAGCGTGCCGGGACCGATCCTGCTCACCGGCGGAGTTGCGCTGTTCGCCGCGATCTCCGTCTACCTCGGTTCCTGAGAAGCCGTGCGCCCCGGCGTCCTCGTCTCGGGGCGCCGACGCGTGCCGACCGTGCTCAGTGGGCGCAGTTGGGACCGCATCCACCGCAGTGTGCACCGTCCTCGGCGGTGAGGACCGCAACGGGAGTGCAGCAGGCGTCTCCGCGCCAGGCCTCCAGCCCCTCCTTGACCGCCACGGCGGCGATCACCAGCGCAGCCAGCGGGTCGGCCCAGGACCAGCCCAGGGTGCTGTTGAGCACCAGGCCTACCAGCAGCACGGCGGAGAGGTAGGTGCACAGCAGGGTCTGCTTGGAATCGGCCACCGCAGAAGCAGAGCCCAGCTCCCGGCCGGTGCGGCGTTCGAACCAGGACAGGAACGGCATGATGAGCAGGCTCACCGCGGCCAGGGCGATCCCGACCGGGGAGTGTTCCGGCTCGGCGGCCCCGAGCAGGGCGCGGATCGCATCGACGGTGACGAAGGCAGCCAGGCCGAAGAAGGAGAACGCGATCACCCGCATCGCCACCTTTTCCCGTCGGTGCGGGTCCGGGGCGGCGAACTGCCACGCCACCGCCGCCGCGGAGAGGACCTCCACGATCGAGTCCAGGCCGAAGCCGATCAGCGCCGAGGAGGAGGCGATGGTGCCGGCGGTCAGGGCGATGACCGCCTCGAGCACGTTGTAGGTGATGGTGCCGGCCACGATCCAGCGCACCCTGCGGTGCAGCACCGCCCGGCGTGCATCGGCGATGGGCTTGGGGTCCAGGGTCAGGGAGGTCATGTGCAGGTGCATCCTTCCGGGGAGCAGCAGGTCGGGTCCACGGTGACCACCAGCTCCAGCAGGTCCCCCAGGGCAGCCCCGAGGCGGGGATCGGCCAGGGAGTACCAGGTGCTGCGCCCCTCGGCGGTGGAGGTCACCAGCCCGCACCCGCGCAGGCACCCCAGCTGGTTGGAGATCACCTGCTTGGACACCCCCAGGGCCTGAGCCAGTTCCGAGGGCCGGGCCGGGGCGTCTCGGAGGGACAGCAGGATCCGGGTCCGGGTCCCGTCCGAGAGAGCATGGCCCAACCGGGACAGGGCCGAAGTATGGGTGGGGGTCACCGCGGTCATCCCCCCTACGGTACAGGTTTCTGTGTACTGTTGAGGGGTGGCCTGCTGGCACTCCTCGGGCGCACCAGCGGGTCACCCGGGGCGTGCTGCGTTTGCCGGATCGAGGAGGACCGTGATGATGTCGGAAGTGGCCCCGGCTCTGGCGCTGGGCCTGTACCTGGCCGGCCTGGTGACCGCCTTCGGTGTGCGGTCGTGGATCCACCGGCGCCGCACCGGCTCCAGCGGCTTCCGCGGGGTGAGCGGGGCGCCCGGCTCGCCCGAGTGGTGGGGCGGGATCCTGTTCGCGGCCGCCCTGGTTCTCGGTGCGGCCGGGCCCGTCCTGGCCCTCACCGGCACCGTGGCCGCACCCCGGCTCCCGCAAGCACTGTCCTGGGCCGGGGCGGTCGTCACCGTGGTGGGTTTCCTCGGTGTACTAGCCGCCCAGGCCGGCATGGGCGCCTCCTGGCGGGTGGGTGTCGACGCCACCGAACGCACCGAGCTGGTCACCACCGGGGCTTTCGCCGTGGTCCGCAACCCGATTTTCACCGCGATGCTCACCACCCTGGCCGGCCTGACCCTCCTGGTGCCCACCGTGGTCACTGCAGCGGCGTGGCTGTGCTTGCTGGTGGCCGTGGAGCTGCAGGTCCGTCTCGTCGAAGAGCCCTACCTGCTGAGCACCCACCGACAGGCCTACGCCTCCTACGCCGCTCATGTCGGCCGGTTCATGCCCGGTCTCGGCCGACTCCGCCCCGCACCCCTGGGCGAGCTGACCCCCTGAACCCAGGACCCCACCACTGGCCGACAGTTCCCCCACCCCAGGAGACCAGCACCGTCCGGAGTTCCATGCCCCTGTGATCGGCTGTCGAGGCGCCCAGCCCCTCCTGCGCGCGCACGTTTGGGGGCATGACCAAGCCCTCGAGGCCGGGCCCCCATTCCCCGCGCCGGAAAGTTCGTATAGCTTAACTTTCTATGAGGACCGGGACCGGGCGCACCGGCTCAACAGGTGTTGCCGCCACTTCCCCAGGAGAGCGGTGGGTGCGCCGCCAACCGCTGCCCTGGTTGTTGGGTCCAGCCTTCGTGGCCGCGGTCGCCTACGTGGACCCGGGCAACGTCGCGGCGAACCTCACCGCCGGCGCCCAGTACGGGTACCTGTTGGTGTGAGTGCTGGTGGCCGCCAATGCCATGGCGGTACTCATCCAGTACCTCTCGGCGAAGGTCGGGCTGGTCACCGGATCGAGCCTGCCCGAGTTGCTGGGCGACCGATTGCCCCGGGGCTGGCGGCTGGCCTACTGGGTCCAGGCCGAGCTGGTGGCCGCGGCCACTGACCTGGCCGAGGTAATCGGCGGGGCGATCGCCCTGCACATCCTCTTCGGGATCCCGCTGCTGGCCGGGGGCGTGATCGTCGGGGTGATCTCGATGCTGCTGCTGGTCCTGCAGACCCGCCGGGGCCCTCGGTTTTTCGAGTTCGTCGTGACCGGCCTACTGGCGATCGTCACCGCCGGTTTCGTCACCGGCCTGTTCTTCGGCCCCGTGTCGTGGGACGAGGCCGTCGCCGGGATCGTCCCACGGTTCGAGGGCACCCCGACGGTCCTGCTGGCCGCGAGCATGCTCGGGGCCACGGTGATGCCCCACGCCATCTACGCCCACTCCGCCCTGGCGCGGGACCGCCACGGGCACTCGGTGCCCGCCGAGGCCCTGCCGCGGCTGCTGACCGCCACCCGGTGGGACGTGCTGCTGTCCCTGCTCGTGGCCGGGTCGGTGAACATCGCGATGCTGCTTTTGGCCGCGGGCAATCTCGCCGGGGTGCCCGGCACCGACAGCATCGAAGGAGCCCATGCGGCGATCACCGCCGCCCTGGGCCCGGCCGTCGGGGTCGCCTTCGGCATCGGGTTGCTGGCCTCCGGTCTGGCCTCGACCTCGGTGGGCTCCTACGCCGGATCAGCGATCATGGGCGGGTTGCTGCACGTGCGCATCCCGGTGTTCACCCGCCGGCTGATCACCCTGATCCCGGCCCTGGTCATCATCGCCGTCGGGGTGGACCCGACCTGGGCGCTGGTGCTGTCCCAGGTGCTGCTGAGCCTGGGCATCCCTTTCGCCCTGATCCCGTTGGTGCGACTGAGCAGCAACCGGGATCTGATGGGCGCCTTCGTGAACAAGGTGGCCTTGACTGTCGCCGCCTGGGTGGTCGTGGCCCTGATCGTGTCGTTGAATCTGGCGCTGATCATCCTGACCGCCACCGGGGCCGATTGAGTGGGCCCGGCAGCTCCGGCGCGGCACTCGGTAGCGTGGATCCCATGGACTTGAGTGAGATCACCCCGGTCGCCCAGGACTATCTCAAGGCGATCTGGTCGGCCACCGAATGGGGCGACCCGCCGATCACCACCACAGCCCTGGCGGCGCGGATGGGGACCTCCGCCCCCAACGTCACCGACACCGTCAAGCGACTGGCCGCCCAGGGGCTCGTCGAGTACCAGCCCTACAAACCCGTCACCCTCACCCCGCAGGGGCGCGCGTACGCGGTCGCGATGGTGCGCCGGCACCGACTGCTGGAGACCTTCCTCGTCACCACCCTGGGGTATCCGTGGGAGGAGGTCCACGACGAGGCCGAACGTCTCGAGCACGCCGTCTCCGACGCGATGATCGAGCGCATCGACGCCCAGCTGGGACAGCCTACGGCCGATCCGCACGGGGACCCGATCCCCACCGCGCAGGGACGCACCCGCCGCCCACTCAACACCACCCGGCTCACCAGGGCGAGGCCGGGACGATACGAGATCGTTCGTCTCTCTGATGCCGACCCGCAACTCCTGACCCGGTTCCGCGCCTGCGGCCTCGTGCCGGGCGGGCCTTTTCGTGTCATCGCCCAGGGAGCCAGCGGAACCACCGGTGTACCGGGGAACCAGCACACCGCGATCGATCTGGCCCCGGTGGAAGCCGAGGCCATCTGGGTGACACCCATCACCATCCTCAATACTCTCCGGAGCCTCTGAGAGCTGGTCACCGGACGAGCCCCTCACAGGACGCCGGTCTCAGCCGGCGGAGAGGATCTCGACGATGCGCTCCGGGTGACGGGTCGAGGTCAACCAATAAGGGGTGGGATCCACGGGATCGGTGATCTGGATGCGGACCACCGGGCCCACGGAGACGCGGAAGTTCATGTAGGCGCGGGCGTCAAGCTCGGGGCCCCGCACCCGTTGCACGGCGCTGCCGCGAAACGCTTCGGCCTCGCCCACAAACCGACGCTCGATACGGGCCCGCCCCACCTGCAACGACTCCCCGGTGATCACGATCCCGGTGCTCGAAACAATCAACGCCACCGCAGTGCCGCCGGCGACCACGGCCCCGACGGCCGTCCCGGCCCACATGTTGATCGGGGCCAGGGCAATGAAACCCACCAGGCCCGCGAAGAGCACGAGCAACCACATCCACCACGCGGCCGACAACCGTTCCTCGTACAGGACCGCCCCAGGGGCGGCCTTCGCGGGAAGGTTTTCGGCCCCAGGTTCGGCCGGGGAGGATCCCTGGGCGCTGCGGGACTCATCGGGTGGGCAGACGCCGGGGGACGCAGGATGGGACATGCTGCAACCCTCTCATGACAGCGCCCCCGCGGACCTTCTGGTCCGTGATCCCGGGGAGCAGATCCCGTCCGATCTGGGGTTTCTGGTTCGGCCCGATCACTGCCCCACCCAGAAATGACTTTGTGATGGGCGACAAGTGAGGAGTGTTCATCGATACCCGGCACTTCGGGAGCCCCCGTCGAGGACCTGGAGGCCACGGTTCTGCTGCCCAAGAATTGCATCCAGTGGTGCAAGAGCAATGCTGCGGGGTGCTGTCACCAGCCACGACAGCGTGCGGATGGGGCCCTCACCGATGTTATGTGGGTGAGGGCCAGCCACAAGCTGGATGGCCCCCACCAAAGCGCGATCAGTGCCCGAGGCCGGTCTTGTGGCTCACGTCCTTGTACCAGTCCGACCAGCCGTGACCGTCCCAGTAGCGGTACTTGACCACGTGGTACACCTTCTTGTCCTGGTGGTGATTGAAGTGGCGCCACTGCCCCCCCGCCCCAGGTTTCACCGCCGTGGTGGTTGAAGCTGTACTGGTAGTAGTCACTGCCGTGCTCGTGAGAATTCCCGTACTTGTCCTCGGCGTAGTAGTACTGCTTCACCTGCACCTTGGTGTAGCTGGGCTGACCCCGTTTTTTAGGTCCGGTGGTTCTGGGAGTCGTCCTGTCGCCCGTGGTTGCGGGCAGGGAGACTGGTCAGATCATGTCGAACAGCAGGAAGCGTCACACCCCGGAGCAGGTCGTCCGCAAGCTCGGGCAGGCCGACAGGATGCTCGCCGACGGCAGCGACATCGCCGCGGTGTGTCGGGAGCTTGGGATATCCGAGCAGGGGGCTTGACCCTTGATCTTGGACACGCGGTATCCAGCACGATGCTGGGGAAGCGAGAATCCAAGGATGGCCAGGAAGAACTACACCGACGAGTTCCGTCGCCGGGCGGTGGACTTGTACGAGTCCACGCCGGGCGCGACGCTCAAGGGGATCGCGGCGGATCTGGGCGTGTCCCGGGGCTCGTTGAAGGAGTGGGTCGACAAGCTCGGCTCTAGGACCACGACCGCGGGGGCGCCCACGGCCGCGCCGGCCGGTCGGCCGGAGTCGCAGGCTGCGCGGATCGCCCGGCTGGAGGCCGAGAACGCGGCGCTGCGGACCGAGCAGGCCAAGCTCGCCGAGGAGCGGGACATCTTGCGCCAGGCGGCGAAGTATTTCGCCGGGGAGACGAACTGGTGAACCGCTTCCAGTTCGTTGAGGACCACAAGGACGCCTGGAGCGTGAAGCGGTTGTGCGAGGTCGTGGAGATCGCGAGGTCGTCGTTCTACGCATGGCTGGCCGCCGCGCCGCAACGGGCCGCGAGGGTGGCAGCGGACGCGGCGCTGGCGGCACGGATCCGGGCGCTGCAAGACCCGCAGCAGGGCGGGGACCGCGCATCCGGGGCGCCGCGGATCACCGCCGACCTCAACGAGGACGCGCCTGCCGACGAGCGGGTCAACCACAAGCGGGTGGCCCGCGTGATGCGTCAGCACGGCTTGGCCGGCATCCGCCTGCGCAAGCGCGTGAAGACTACGGTGCCGGACCAGTCCGACCGGAAGTTCCCCGACCTGGTCGGCCGAGACTTCACCGCTGGGGAGCCGGGCCGCCGCTACGTGGGCGACATCACTTACCTGCCCATCGCCGACGGCACGAATCTCTACCTCGCGTCCTGCATCGATCTGGGCTCGCGGAAGCTGGCAGGGTGGAGCATGGCCGGGCACATGCGCACCGAACTCGTCGAGGACGCGCTCAGGACCGCGCGGCGCGAGCGCGGCACTCTGCGCGGCGCGATCTTCCACTCGGACCACGGGTCGGTCTACACCTCGAAGTCGTACGCAACTCTCTGCGAGCGGCTCGGGGTGACCCAGTCGATGGGCGCGATCGGCTCGTCCGCGGACAACGCCTTGGCCGAATCGTTCAACGCGGCTCTCAAGCGCGAGCTGCTCGAGGGTCGCCCCGCGTTCCCCGCCCAGGCCACGGCTTACCGGGCCGTGTTCCGGTGGGCGAACCGCTACAACACCCGCCGCCGCCACTCCGCGATCGGCAACATCGCCCCGAACGCCTACGAGACCGCTGCGTCCGCTATGAAGCGCCCTGGGTCTGATGGAGACTCGCGCTATTTGATTCCGACCAGGTGTTCGCGGTCGGCTTGGACA
>NZ_JAVKPO010000025.1:0-15369 GCF_040980945.1 Kocuria sp. CPCC 204721 | reverse complement strand
CCGGACGGTTCGAGAGAACCACTCACTGATGAGAACCGCCGGGCCCCACACACCGTTTATCGGACAGTCCCAGGACAGGGGCTCATGGTCCTCGCCGGGATCCTAATAGGCATAATTGCCGGCGCGCTCCCGATCCTCGCGGGCTGACCACCCCACCCCCTAGCCGGTGGGGGGAGGGGCTCAGCGGCCTTCCCGGGCGACCGTATGTCCCCCCGGCCCTTCTGTATCCACAGGTGTAGGGCCGTTTGGGGCGGTTTTTCGGGGCTGTGGGGCCTTTTTGGGGGTGCATTTTTGCCCCTTTTGGGTAGGCCGGCGGGCGCAGGGTGGAGACGTACCCGCCGGACTCGGGCCGCTACATCGCCGTCACTGGGTGCCGGCAGGGTGACTGGTGGCCCAGCCCCGAGCATGGTATGCCTGCTGTAACTTGACGTGAGCTGTTGGAGCAGATGGGAGAGGCCATGTCAGACAAGCCACTTGAGGTCCGCACGGAAGATGGCGCCCCTGGTCAGGGTGAGTTCATCGTCTACCGGACAGATGACGGGCGAACTGAGGTTCAGCTCCGGGCCATCGAAGGAACTGTCTGGATGACGCGAGCGCAGATCGCCGCGCTGTTCGGCACCTCGACCGAGAACATCCGACAGCACCTCAAGAACATCTATGCCGAAGGTGAGATCGCGACTGACGCAACGTCCAAGAAATTCTTGGGTGTTCAAGATGAGGGTGGGCGATCGGTGCGGCGTCAGACCACCCACTACAGCCTCGACGCCATCCTCGCTGTTGGGTATCGCGTCCGATCTGACCGTGGGGTTCAGTTCAGGCAGTGGGCCTCGACGGTACTCCGGGAGTACCTCATCAAGGGGTTCGCGATGAACGACGAGCGTCTCAAGGACCCTGCCGGCCTCGACTACTTCGACGAGCTGCTCGAGCGGATCCGAGACATTCGCGCCTCGGAGAAGCGCTTCTACCAGAAGATCAAGGATGTCTTCACGACGGCCGTGGACTACGAGCCGAGCGACCCGCTGGCGAAGCAGTTCTTCGCCACGGTCCAGAACAAGGTCGTCTACGCCGTCACGGGGCGCACTGCGGCGGAACTGATCCTGGCGAGGGCGGATCCAGCTCAACCCAACATGGGGCTGACCACATGGAGGGGAGGCGTCGTCCGCAAAGGTGACGTGACGATCGCAAAGAACTACCTGACCCACGAAGAAGTCTCTAGCCTCAACCGACTCACGACCATGTTGCTCGACTACGCAGAGGATCGGGCGCGTGGGAGGGAGCAGATGACCATGGCGAACTGGGCCGAGCGCGTAGACAAGTTCCTCGAGTTCAACGAGCGGCAGGTGCTGCCGAACGCTGGCAGCGTGTCCAGGAAGTCGATGGAGACTCAGGTGCACCGCCGCTACGGCGAGTTCGACGAGGCTCGGAAAGCTCAAGAGGTAGAAGTCGCCGAGCGTGAGCATATGGCTGAGTTGGAGCAGATCGCAGAGGTCGCCAAGCGGCCAAATGCCCGCTGACGACACACATCTGTTGCAACAATCCTTGCAACGCCGCCCACGTAGCGAGGTGTCTCAGGGTGCTGTTTCGGCCCGCTGTAGCCGTCCGATCGGCACCATGACGGGCATGTTGGCGCGGTTCCCGGTCGCGGGATGCTGGCAGGCCCCCGGCAGTTCAAATCCCCCATCCTCCGCGCTGTGATCGACGAAATGCGCCCCGTGTCAGCACGGGGCGCATTTCTCGTTTGTGCACTCTGGCCTGTGGGTGTGGGCCCCCCGTCGAACCTCGTGTCGAATTGCTCGTGGAGTAAGAGCAGCCTCGCGTGCGCCAGGCTGCTCTTACTCCACTTAATTTTCACCATCGGAGGTGGGGAGAGAGGGTCCCACCACCCGAGGCGTCAGCGCTTCGGCGTGAACGACGTGGAGCACTTCCACGTGGTCTTGCCCGAGGTGGCGACGACGTCCACGACCACCTTGCGGTTCAGGGTGGCCCGGCCGATCGAGTAGGTCGTCACGGCGGTGCCCTTGGTTGAGGCGACCGCGGTCTTCTTGGTCGTGGTGGTCTTGTACTTGGCCGTGGTGGTGACGTTGGCGCGTGCGCCCACCTGGGAGACCTTCACGGAGGTCTTGGTGTACTGGCGGGGCTGCGTCACGGACATGCTGGCCTTGCACGGCTTGACCACGGCGGCCTCCGCCGGTGCGGAGGAGCCCACGGCAACGGTGCCGGAGGCGAGGAACAATGCGATGAGCCCGGTCGTGACCGAGCGGCGGATGGAGGTTGCGGCGGACATGCGCGGATCCTTCGTTAAGGGTGAGGAACCTCGTGGCGGGCGTGTGATGACAGCTCCGCCGGCCCGTGCGGTACTCACCGATCAAGGGGGTGAGCACATCATAGGAACAGGAATGACCCCTGAGTAATATCCGCCGAATAATTACGATCGCACATGTCTGCGCGGATCCGTCACCGGTTCGCGAGGCCCCGGCACTGGTTGGTCAGCCCGGTCATCTTGCCCTCGACCGCTTGCATGGGGTCGTTGCCGTTCTCGAAGTTGCACAGCACCTGCTTCATGCCGTGCAGGTTACCGCTGAGCTCCTGCGGTGCCGCCGAGCGCGGCCGCGCCACGGCCTCGCGGGCACCCGCGAGATCGTTGCTCACGTTGCCCGGCATGTTGGCCCGGAACGCGTCGATGTGCTCGCACGTCTCGGCGGCCGTGAGCGAACCGGTCACCGCGGCCATCCCGCCGAAGGGGTCGCTGCTGTCCGCGGAGTTCCCCAATCCACCCGTGGCGGCCGGGGAGTCCCGCGCCTCCGAGATCGCAGGGGCTGGCAGCATGACGCCGCCCGGCCGCGTTCGTGCGCAACGGGCCGGGCGGCGTCGTCGTACCGGAAGGGAGGGCTACTTCGTGCCCGCCCGGAACCCGGCGATGAACGGGTCGTGGTCGGAGGAGGCGACCTCGTTCGGGACGTAGTAGTCCAGGGCCGTGGTGCGGTACTGGGCGTACTGCAGCAAGGGCGACTGGCCCGAGTTGATGTTCCACGCGGCCGCGCCGGTCATGCGCTTGGCGAGCGACGGCGAGATCAGCATGTGGTCGAGCGAACCCACCTGGCCCCCGAACACGTACGTGTAGTCGTCCACGGCCGCCCGTGCGTACCCGGCGCGGTAGAACTCCTGCAGGGGGTCCTCCTGCGCGTACGAGTTGAAGTCGCCGAGCACGGTCACATCCTGGGAGCCCGCGGCGGCCGTGAGTTCGGGGATCCAGTCGACGACGGCGCTCGCCTGCGCCACGCGCGACGCGTTCCAGGCACCCTGGCCGTCACCGGTGTCCCGGTTGGGACCGGTGCGGGGAGCGGAGCCCTTGGACTTGAAGTGGTTGACCACCACCGTGGTGGGTGCTGCGCCGTGCTTGCCGCCGCCCTTGGTCGCGGTGAACGTGGCCGCGATCGGGGTGCGCGCGTTCTCGAAGGCGCCGCCGGCCACGGCCTCGGAGCCGAGGGCCCGGGCCTGACCCACCTGCGTGACCTCGCGGGGCTGGTAGATGATCGCGTTGGTGATGAAGTCCTGCTCTGCGACCGGCTGCAGCTCGGAATCCGCCACGGGGACGTGGGCCCACTTGGTGTAGCCGGCCGCCTTGTTCAGCGCCTTGACCAGGGAGGCGAGCGCCTCGTCCTTGGGCTCGCCGAGCTTCGCGGAGTTCTCGACCTCCATGAGCCCGACCACGGAGGCATCCACCTTGTTGATCGCCGAGACCGTCTTGGCCTGCTGGCGCTCGAAGTCCGCGCGGTCGTAGGCCCCGCGCGCGTCACAGCCCTGCGCCACGTTGTACGTGCCGTCCGTGGAGTAGTTCCCGCCGCGGCAGCCCTTGTCCTGCCCCACGGTGGTGAAGTAGTTCAGCACGTTGAAGGACGCGATCCGCACCTGTCCACCCACCCCCGGCTTGGGGTCCGCCGAGCCGGAGAACCGGGCCGGTTCCTTGCCCGGGACCACCGGGGCGGTGGGCTGCAGGCGCCACTTGTCGAAGCGGAAGTCCACGATCACCGGGGCGGTGATCCGCGCGGTGTCGCCCACGGCCACGGGGTTCTCGGGGGTCAGGTACGGGACCTGGCGGGTTTCCTGGGTGGGCGAGGCCGCGAAGCCCCGGTTGGTGCCGTCGTCCAATGTGACCGAGATGGCGTCATTGCGCTGTGCCTGGGCGCGCGCCTCGGGACTGTTCGGGCGTGCCACCTGAGTGGGTTGGGCGGGCAGCTCCTTGCCCGCGGACAGGCCCAGCTCACCGTAGCGGCCCACGCCGTAGGTGTCGGAGACCCGGAACTTCTCCTTGGGCAGGTAGAGCATGGATTCGAGGTTCTCGCGGTTCGCGGCGGTGGACGCCCAGTTGTTCGTCACGGGCTTCACTGCGGGGAGCTCGTCCCGCACCGGAGTGACCTCCACGTTGCCCGCGAGCTGGGTCAGGCCCTTGAACTCCCCGGCCACACCCGTGACCTGTACCCGGTCACCCACGGCGACCGTGGACTGGGTCGCGCCCGTGTACACGAACACGGCGTTCGAGGCCCGGGAGGTGTCCACGTGCCCACCGGTTCCGGGGGTCTGGATCACGAATCCGCCCAGGGTCCCCGGATCACCCGGGTACACGGCGGTGACGACGGAGGGCTCGGTGGTGACCGTCTGGCCCTTCAGGGGCGTCTCGTCCCCGGTGCCCTGGATCTGAGCGATCGACACGGTCCCGGTGGAACCGGAAGGCGCGGGGGTGGCCATCGCGGGTGTTGCGGCCAGGCCGCCGCACAGCAGGAGCGCGCCGGAGGACACGGTCGCGATGCGGGTCCGCAGGCTGAACAGGGGTGATGTCACGGGCATGAGGGGTCTCCAGTCGAGGGTTTGTCGGGTGGGGGATCGGGATCGCACGCCCCGGGGCGGGGTTACGCAAACAGAGGATGCGAAAACAGGGGGGCGGGAACAGGGGGTGCGTGACAGACGGTGACGGAAGCGGGCGGCGCTTCACACGAAGACCCGCAACGCGCCGTCGTGCGAGGATCAGCGCCTGCCCGGGACCTTGACGTCCACCCACACGAGGCGGTGGTCGGAAGTCGGGAATGGGTAGTCACCGGTCAGCTCGGAACCGGGCCGGCCCGGAGCGGGCCAGAAGACACCGGCGTCGAGCAGGGGCAGGTTCTTGGACGGCAACGCGTAGTCCACCCGCAGGTTCCCGGGGGCGGGATCGTCCGAGAAGTCCGCGGTGTCGAGTGCCGGGCGCGTCACGTGCGTCCGGTTGGCGCCGCCCTGGCGCGCGCTCGCCACCACGGCGCCCGTGGACGTGGGCTGCGGATCGCGCACCCGGGAGTTGTCGAGCAGCTGCCGCGCGGCACCCGGGAAGGAATCGCCGTCGTTCGGGTCCGAGTTGTAGTCGCCCACGATCACGAAGCGCTCGCCGCGGGGCAGACCGCCGCGCCGCCCGGCGTCGTCGTAGATGTAGCGCGCCGACTTGGTGCCCGTGACGTAATCGGCCCAGAACCGGATCTCGTCGTTGTTCCGGCGCCCGTTACGGTCCTCGGGGCCGTCGAAGCTGGGCGGCGTGGGGTGCGCGGCCAGCACGTGCACGGTCTTGTGGCCCACGCGCACGGGGACGTCCCAGTGGGACTTGGAGGACAGCCGCAACTGCGCAGCCTGCTCCGGCGTGTAGTAGTCGGTGGGCAGGCGGTTGCCGGGCATGTCCTGCCACCGGAAGTGCTGGAACGTGCGGACCCGATCCCGGGCGATCGGGTACTTGGAGTAGATCACCATGCCGTACTGGCCCGGGAACAACCCGAAGCCCCAGGCGTCGTCCGGTCCGCCCACCGTGCCGTCCTGGTTGAGGTCCAGACCGGACGGCACGCCCGTGTTCACCGGCGCCACGTAGTGGTAGGGGTAGTCCACGGGCGCGTGGCCGTTCTGGCTCACCGCCAGGTAGTTGTCGCGGAACGCCCGCGCGGCGCGTCCGCCCGGGACGTAGTCGAACTCGTTGAGCAGCACGATGTCCGGGTCGTTGACCTGGATGACCTGGGCGATGTTCCGGGCCTGCTGGTTGTCCGGTGTGGACAGGTCCCGCAGCAATTGCCCCTGCTCGCCCCGGTTCAGGGACGCGTTGTACGTGGCCACGCGCAGTCCGTGCTTGTCCCGGCTTTCGTGTCCTTTGGACGACGACGCCGCTCGCGGGCCTTCCCCCGCCGCGGCCGGTGCCACGGTGGTCACGGCGAGGACTCCGGCCAGTGCCGCGGCCGAGACAACAGCGGTACGAGAACGCAGACGCATGGCAAACCTCCAGGTCAGAGCGAGATGACCCGAGGGTAGGGAGGCCGAACGACCAGGTCGTGGCGGGAAAGTGAAGATTTGGTGGTCCGTGCTACGTGCGCCGCGAAGGCTCGTGCGACGGCGCGGTCAGAGCTCCAGGACCCGCGCATGGATCACGGAACGGTGGTGCAGGGCCGTGCGCAGGGCCCGGTGCACACCGTCCTCGAGGTAAAGGGTTCCCCGCCAGGACACCACGTGGGGGAAGAGGTCCCCGTAGAAGGTGCAGTCCGAGTCCAGGAGGGTGGCCAGGTTCAGGGTGGAGGTCGTGGTCACCAGATCCCCCAGGCGGACCTGCTGCGGGGCCACCTTGGACCAGTCGGAGGGCGTGACCAGACCGTGGTCCGGATAGGGGCGATCGTCTCCCACGGCCTTGAAAATCATGGATTCACCCTAAAGCCGTACGCCCCGGTCCGCAGAACCGGGGCGTACGTGGCGGGTAGGTGTCGTCGGCCGGGCTGAAGGCTCCCCGTGCTGCAGCAGGCGGCAGGCGTCTGGGCAAGTCGACCGGACCCGACGGAGGGGCCGGGCTCGGGATCAGGAGACCGCGCTCAGCGCGGGCGGCTGCGAGGGCAGGCGCACGGGGCGGGAGTCGGCGTCGAACTGGGCGCCCAGACCCCGCTGGATGAACCGGACCGTGGCCAGGGTGCGTTCGCGCTGGGCGCGCTCGCTCTGCACCGACTTGCTGCGATCCGCCGTGGAGGTGAGGGAGCCGTGGACCAGGTCGGACAGCTCGTCGGTGTCGCCCTCCGGGAGGTAGCCCTCGTCCATGGCGCGCTGCAGGATGGACGCGAGGAGGGACTGCAGTTGCTGCACGTGCTCGCCGAGCTTGGCGAAGTCCTCCGGGGACAACACGGTGCGCATGGCCTGGCCGGGAGGCAGGTGCCGGCGGCTGAGGTCCTCGATCTGGAACCGCACGTACACGCCCAACTGGTCTACGGGGTTTTCCACCGCGGCGAGTTCTCGATGCAGGTCCGAGACGAAGCGCTCGGTCTTGTCCAGGGCGTAGGCCACGAGCAGTTCGCCCATGTCCGCGAAGTAGTTGTACACCGCGGTGCGCCCCACCCCGGCGGTCTTGGCCACCTGGGTCATGGTCAGATCGGTGAGCCCGTTGCTGTACAGCAGGTCCCCGAACGCGTCGAGAACGGCACGCTGCGTGCGCTCGCGCTGGGCGGCATTACTGGAAGCGGTGATGCGGGGCATGACGACACCTTACCTGATTCTGTCAGCAAAAGGACGGGGCGCTGACGGGCCGTGTGTGTTCTTCCCCCATTCCACCGCATGACCGCGGGGAATGCCCCTTACTTCAGGGCATTCCCCGCGGGCTTTCAGGAACTTCGTCGCCGGTGTTCGGTCAGGCCTCGGCAGCGAGCCCGCCCTGCCACAGGGAGTCGAACGGCAGGTGGGATCCCAGCCGGTGCCGGATGCCGGCGGAGACGAAACTCTTGGCGGTGCGGGCGGCGTCGAGCGGGGAGGCGCCCTTGGCCAGCTCTGCGGTGACGGCCGCGGCCAACGAGCAGCCGGCGCCCGAGACCGGGACCTCGCCCACCTTGGGTTCGGACAGCACCTCAAGCGTGGAGCCGTCGTAGAACACGTCCACGGCGTCCGGGCCGGAGAGCCGCACGCCACCCTTCGCGAGCACGGTGGCCCCGGAGGAGTCGTGGATGCGCTGGGCCGCCTCCTTGAGGTCCTCCACGTCGTTGATCTCCTTCATCCCGGATAGGGACAGGGACTCGAAGTGGTTGGGGGTCACGAACGTGGCCAGGGGCAGCATCTGTGCCTTGAGCGCCTGATCGGTGTCCAGTGCGGCGCCCGGTTCCTGGCCCTTGCAGATCAGCACCGGGTCCAGCACCAGGTGGCGGGGCGCGAGGTCCTTCATGGCCGTGGCGACCGTGTGGATCGTGTCCGGTGAACCCAGCATGCCGATCTTCACAGCGTCCAGGTCGTACGCCGCGGAAATGGTCTGCAGCTGGTTCGCCAGGGTCTGCTGGTCCACGGGCGTGAGGCGGTGGCCCCAGTCGTTCTCGGGATCGAACGCCACGATGCACGTCAGCGCGAGCGATCCGAAGACTCCCAGGGACGTGAAGGTCTTGATGTCCGCGAGCGCCCCGGCGCCGCCGGTGGCCTCGGAGCCCGCGACGGTTATGGCAACGGGCGGTTGGTTACGTGTGGTTTCGCTCATGCACGCTATTGTGCTCCCGCACGGGACGTGCCCGCGACTCGGCGCACCACCCCATTACACTGGGCTCGACGCCGGGTGGCAGACGACGTCCCTGACCCTTCCGTACATCCCAAGGACACCCGTGTCTGACGCCACCCCGCCCCACACTTCCTCCTCCCGCACCGCCGCGCTCGCGCAGGGCGAACGACAGTCCCTCTTCGCGCGCCGCCCCCGGACGTACTTCGACGTGATCCTGGCCGCGTACTGCGTGATCCTGGTGCTCTCCAACATCGGCGCGACCAAGGGCGTGCAGTTCGGCCCCATCATCACGGACGGCGGGTTCTTCCTGTTCCCACTGGCCTACGTGTTGGGGGACGTGGTCTCCGAGGTCTACGGTTTCCGGGCCGCACGCAAGGCGATCATCACGTCCTTCTTCTTCGGGGCGTTCTCCTCCCTGGTATTCTGGATCGTGATCATCCTGCCGCCGGCGCCCTTCTACGAGAACCAGAGCGCGTTCGAGACGGTGCTGGGCCCGGTTCCGCTGATCGTGGCGGGTTCCCTGCTGGGTTACCTGGTGGGTCAGCTGCTCAACGCATACGTGATGGTCAAGGTCAAGGAACGCACCAAGGAGAAGCACCTGTGGGCGCGGCTGATCTCCTCCACCATGGTGGGCGAACTCGTGGACACCGTGATCTTCTGCTCGATCGCCGCTCCCATCATCGGGATCGACTCGTGGTCCGCGTTCTTCAACTACGTCCTGGTGGGCTATGTCTACAAGGTCCTCGTGGAGGTCTTGATCATGCCGGTCACGTACGCGGTGATCGGCTGGATCAAGCGCCGCGAACCCGGCTACGACACGCGCGCCCTCGAGGAGGCGAACGCGCGGTAGCGGGGCGCGAGCGGCGTCGTCGTGCCCCCGGCTCGGGAGCCCACGTAGGCGAGGTGCCCCCGGGTCAGTACCCCAGGTAGGCGAGCTGCGCGGCGATGGAGCGCTCCGCGGCGCGCCGTACCCCGGCGGGGACGTCGGTGTAGACGGCGTCCGTGATCGCCTCGACGCTCGCGTCGCGGCCGAGTCCGGCGACGATCTCCCGCACCTGATCCAGGCGTTCGAGCCGGTGCTCCGTGAGTTCCTCGCACACCTCCTGCAGATCCGGCAGGGGTGCGCCGTGAGCAGGTAGCACCGTGGCGCCCGAGCGTTGCCCGAGCAGTTCGAGGGAGCGCAGATAGTCGCCCAGGGAACCGTCCGGGTGGTCGATCATGGTGGAACCGCGCCCCAGCACGGTGTCCCCGGTGATGACCGTCTCCGGCTCGTCGTGGGGCAACCGGAAGCACACGGAGTCGGAGGTGTGCCCGGGGGTGGCCAGCACGCGGATGCTCACGCCCGCGGCCAGGATGCAGTCGCCGTCCCGCAGGGGCTCGCCGCTGTCCCGGCAGAACTCGGGCAGGGCCGCACGCACGGGCGCACCGGTGATCTCGTGGAGTCGGTCGATGCCGTCCGTGTGATCCCCGTGGCGGTGCGTCACGAGGATCAGCACCACGGTCCCGGTCGCCGCGACCGCCTGCAGGTGCGCCTCGTCCAGGGGTCCGGGATCCACGACGACGACGTCCGGTCCGGGCCACTCGCCCCGGCCCTGCGCGGACGGGTGGTGGCCGTAGTTCGGGTGCTCCGGGCCGTCCCCTGGGGCGGAGAGGATCCACGTGTTGGTGCCGTCGAGGGTCATGGGCCCGGGATTGGGCGCGAGCACCACGCCGGCGCACGCGCTCACGCGGCGCAGGACACCTGGGGTGGCGTGCACGGGCTTGGGGTCGCTCATCGCGGGCCTCCCGTTTCGGAAGGAACAGGGGAGGTCGACGGCGCGCCGTAGTACCTCGCCAGGAAATCGTCACGGTAGTCGAAGTACGTCCCCGCGTCGATGGCGTCCCGCGCGCCGGAGACGAGGTCCAGGATGAAGCGCTCGTTGTGGATGGACGCGAGTGTTGCGGCGTTGCGCTCCTTGGCCTTGAACAGGTGACGCAGGTACGCGCGGGTGTAGTGGGTGCACGTGTAGCACGGGCACGTGTCCGAGATGGGCGTGAAGTCGCGTTTGAAGCGGATGTTCGTGAGGTTGAACCGGCCATCGGGGGAGTAGACGGCCGACGAGCGGGCCACGCGAGTGGGGGAGACGCAGTCGAAGGTGTCCACGCCATTGTCGATCGCGGTGAAGATGTCGTCCGGTTCGGAGATGCCCAGCAGGTGCTTGGGGGTCTCCTCGGGCAGTTCTTCCGTGCACCACCGCACAATGGTCCCCAGCTGACGTTTCTCCAGGGCACCCCCGATCCCGAACCCGTCGAAGCCCATCTCGGCCAGGTCCCGGCAGGCCATGCGCCGTAGGTCTTCGTACTGGGCGCCCTGGATCACCCCGAACAGCGCCTGGTAGGGCTTGTCCGGGCGGGCCTCGGTGAGTCGGCAGTGTTCGGCCACGCAGCGCAGGGCCCACTTGCGGGTGCGTTCCAGGGCGTCCTCCTGGTACTCGCGGGAATCGTGGAGCGTCGTGAGCTCGTCGAACGCGAACATGATGTCCGCGCCGATGTTGTGCTGCACCCGCATGGAGACCTCCGGCGTGAACCGGTGCAGGTCCCCGTTGAGGTAGGAACGGAACCACACGCCGTCGTCGTCCACGCGCGCCATGCGCTTGTGCCCGGGGGCGGGCTGTGCGCCCCCAGGGGACGGTGTGAGCGCGGACATGTCGATGACCTTGCCGAGCCCCGAACCCAGGGACATCACCTGGAACCCGCCCGAATCGGTGAACGTGGGGCCGGGCCAGTTCATGAAGGTGCCCAGCCCGCCGGCGGCGTCCAGGATGTCGTCGCCCGGCTCGAGGAACAGGTGGTACGCGTTGGCCAGCATCGCCTGGGCGCCCTCCGCCGCCATGGACTCCGGGAGCACGGCCTTCACGGCGGCCTGCGTGGCCACCGGGATGAACGCCGGGGTACGGATCGGGCCGTGCGGCGTGGTGATGGTGCCCGTGCGGGCCTGGAACTGGCCGCCATTGTCCCGGATGCGCTGCTGCGGAACGGGAGAATCACGCAGGCGCGTGTGGAGCCGGAAGGTGAACGGGGAGGGGGATTCGGTGCTGGACACCACACCATTGTGCCGGTTGCGCGAAAGCGAGAGACAATGCGGTGTCCCCTCCACCCGATGCCGAAAGAACGAGCGCAATCCGGTGAGTCAGGTCACAGAATTCTTCAGGGCCCCGCCGTCCGTGCCTTCACCTCCATCTACGCGCGCAACGAGCTCATCCGCGCGCGGTTCACGCACCAGACCCAGGCGGGGGTTCTCATCACAGCATGCGTGATGCTCGGTGTGTTGCTGTCCAACCTGGGGGCGTCGGAACCGGTGATGCCCGTCCCGGAACATCATGGGCTGGCCACGGGACAGCTGCGGGCCCACGCCGGTCGGTTTTTCCTGGCCACGGGTGTGGCCGGCATCCTGGGCAGCCTCAGCGGGCTGTCCCCCCAGCTACTGGGCCATGGTCGCGGCGGACACCCAGGCGATCCCGCTCATGCGGCAAGCGGCCAACGGGGGCACGTGACGCCCTCCGGGCAGATCATCCGCTGTTCAGCGGCCCCATCCCGCGTGGGCGATCGCCTGGCGGATGAGGTCCTCGCGTCCGCCCTCGAACTCGTCCTGGACATCCGTGGACAGCGCCTCGTCCGGGGTCATCCACGACAACTGCAGGGCGTCCTGACGGGGCTCGCACTCACCGCGCACGGGGACGATGTAGCTCAGCGCCACCGCGTGCTGCCGGTCGTCGGTCAGCCCGGTCTCGGACGGGGACGGGAAGAACTCGGACACCGCGAACGGGACCGTGGTGGACGGCATCTGCGGCATGGCGAGCGGTCCCAGGTCCTTCTCGAGGTGACGCAGCAGCGCCGCGCGCACCGTCTCGCGGTACATCACGCGTCCCGAGACGAACGTGCGCACCATGCGGCCCTCGTCGTTGGGCGTGAGCAACAACCCGATCTCGGACAGGCACCCGAGCGGGTCCAGGCGCACGGGGATGGCCTGTACGTACACGATCGGCAGGGACGCGCGGGCACGATTGAGGTCGTCCTCGCTGAGCCAGCCAGGGTTGGGGTCCGGGGTGCGTACTGAACTCATGGTTCGTTTCTACCGTCGTGACGCCCCCGCGGGCCAGGAATCTGCGGCGTCAGCGGCCGAGTTCAGCGATCAGCCGAACGCGCGGCGGTTTCCAGTACGGTCCACGCCTGCACCTGCGTGCTGAGTTCCACCGGGGCGCCGGCCCGCTGCGCCTGGTTCGCGTGCTGCGCCGGTTCGGGGGAGAACACCGCGACCGTCTCGCCCACCGTTCGCACCGCGGCGGGCACCGTGAAGTCCTCGTTCGGATCGAATTCCCGACGCCCGTCCCACAGGGCGTCCGCGGTGTCGGTGACGAGCGCGCGGGCGGTGGCCCGAGCGTCGTCGTCCAGCAACGACGACGACGCGGCTTCGCCCAGGTAGCGCACCAGGATGCCCGTGAACAGCCCGGCGTCACCGCCGCCCTGGCCGCGCAACACGGGTGCACCGTGGGGGCCGGGGACCGTGAACTCCCGGGCCGCGCCGTGGACGAGCCGTGCCGCCCGGTCGAGCCACAGTGCGCGCTCGGCGGGGTCCGCGGTGACCTCCGCGAGCTCGAGGGCCGCACCGAGGGCCGGGCCGCTGTTGTAGGTGTAGACGTGCGGGTCCATGGACGTGATCTCCTTCCCGGAGCCCGCCGCGGCCATGCGGATGCCGTCCAGGAACACGCCGCGCTCGGCGTCGAAGAGGGTGTCGAACAACCACGTGAGCAGTGCGCGAGCCTCGGCAGTGCGGTGCATGCGTAGGAATGTCAGCGCCACCGGGGCGGTAGACGCCGTGTTCTTGTAGTCCCGTGTGGTGTTCCACCACGCACCGCCGCCCATGGTGTCGTCGCAACCGGAGGCGAGGCGCGTGGCCAGAGCAGCGCCGTCGTCCTGCACCGCGCGCGATGTGCGGCCCGTGGCGGCGAGGTTCTCGTCACGCAGGCGCCCCAGGGCGAGGGCCAGCCAAGCCATGTCGTCGAAGAACACGTTGTTGGTCACCCGCCCGCCGCTGTGCACGGCGATGCCCCGCAGCAACCGATGCGCGCGGGAGCGGGCCAGCTCAGCGGTGTCCTGGTTGCCGGCGTGGCGCTCGCGGGCCGCGGCGTCCACGAACGCGTCCAGCAAATGGGCCTGCCACCAGTAGTGCCACGGCCCCCGCCACGGGCGCGGGAATGCGACAGCCCCCAGGTACGTGCCCGGCATGCGCAGCGCCCGCGCACCGAACAGGTGGTCCACGGAGTGCGCGGCCTTCGCGGCGCGGTGGGCGGGGGATTCGGACATCGCGGGGCTCCTGGGAGGACGGGTGGGGTGTGTGAGGAGTTTATCGCCCGGTGCTGCTGCGGCTCGCCCGGTGCCCCCGCTGCCTTTTCTGAGTTATCGCAGCTTTTCCCCGTGGTGGGGTGCTTTTACTCCACTAGGAATTCGCGTCGGGGCGTGCGCGGATCCCTGAGCACCTCCCCATACACTCGCGTCATGGGCCCCATCGATTCCCCGACATCTCGCTCTCACCAACGCCGCCTGCCCCGTTGGTTGGTGGTGCTGATGTCCCCTGGGTGTGGTCCTGGTTCTCAGCGTGGCCTCGGCCTGTCGCGGGCAAGGCCCGGACCAGGATGAGCGTGGGGCCCGGCCATTCGAGGTCCTCGTGCTCTTCCAGGGGAAGGAAACCCATCCTGGTGTAGAAGGCCCGGGTCTGGGCATAGGGGGCGTTCTCGAAGGACGGCCCCACCGGGTGCACGGAGAGCAGCGTGCAGCCATCGGCGGACAGATCGTCCACCACCCATTCCACGAGACGCCTGCCAATACCGGTCCCACGCACGTCCGGATGGACGGCCATGAGGTGGATCTCCGCGGATTCGGGGAAGTGGCGTCGGGTGAGAACGACTCCCACGGGCGCTCCGTCATCGAGGGCCATAGGACTTCCGTAGCTGTCATCCGCGGCGTCCGCGGCATAGCCGTCGATGGCTTCGGGAATTCCGAACCACTCCGGGAGTGCTTCGAGGATCCGGCGCACGGCGTTGCCGTCGCGGTGTTCGATGGTGTCGATGGCCACCGGCCAAGCATGGCAGGATGGGCCACCGGTGAACCTCCCTGGGTTAGCTTCCGGAGGTTAGACCGATACCAGCATCTGATTCCGGTTCTCATGGTAGGCCGCCTCCGCTCCTTCTGGTGTGGCGCAGTCCACGGCCTTGCGCAGACGCGCGTTGCCCCACACCGCACCCACTCCACCGTGGCCAGCACGACCGCTGAAACCGAGATATAGGTAGCTGTCGAATAGATCAACTCGGTCTTGCGCCACCTCTTGAGCGCCTCGACCATCGCATAACCGAGGAATTCACCCACCGTTCCTATTAAAGAAACCATTTCTTCGGACTGTACCCCACCATATTTTCGGATCCGCATCCGTTAGGCGTCTTTCCCGAAACCTAACGGATAGCACAATGCCAACACCGCCGCGAGACGCGAACACCTTCGGGCGGCCCTGTGGCCCAACGCCATCCGCACCGCGTGGTCGCTAAAGCTTCGAGAGTACACACTGGACGTGATCCTGATTCTTCTTAGTTAGTGGCAGGATTGGAATCAAACCCAGGATGGTTGACCGTGGAGCCGGCCTCGCACCTGTTGCGGGTACCCGCTCGGAGAAATGGCTGATAGGGGCATAAAAAGGGCTCTTCAGGATCCAGGGTGTAGTCGCGGCCTGAACCCGCCGGTCTCCAGGAGCGATCTGGCGATGTAGTTGGTGAGGTTGCGGAAGCCGAGGGCCAGGCCACGCAGGTGCTCGAGGCGACCGTTCACGG
>NZ_JAVKPO010000024.1:0-22054 GCF_040980945.1 Kocuria sp. CPCC 204721 | reverse complement strand
CCTGCTCCGCCACCGCATCCTCCTAGCCTGAGCGCCTTCTACCCCACCACCGAAAGTGCGACAGAGCCGTTTTTCTTACAGTCCCCACCCTTACATAGGTCGGGGTGAGTGCCTGGCTGTGGCCCTCACCCCGGGGTAGATTAGGCAGAGATTCTGCAGTGAGAGAGTTTCAATACTTACATCCAGAGAAGGCATTCATCGGATCCGCACCTGTGTCTGCGCCTGAACTCGGGCCACCGGCCGTAGGGCAGCGAACTGGTCCACCACGCCTTGGTAGAGGGTGCCTGAGCCATTGAGATCTTCGACGGAGATCAATACAGCGAAAGGCAGTTCGGACGGCCCCCGGTCCAGGGCTCCAGCGCGCCGAGCGAGATAGGTGAGTTCCAGCCAGGGGTCTTCGACTTCGCCGGGGTTGAACTTGATTCGTGCGTGCCGCAGGGTTTCCCACTTGCCTTCGTCCCGTAGCTGGTGTTCGGGCATGAAGTTACCGGCCCCTAGTCCACGGGTGCAGGGGGCTCCGGACTGGGTCCATCCTTGCTCGAGGAGGGCGTGGGCTTCTGGGGTGCGCTGGTCGTGAATGACGGTTCTGAGGTTCGTTCCCTTGGGTGGGGTGAAGTTGAATAGGTGGGCGTGGGGCCTGAAGGTGAGGTCCAGGGTTCCTTGGGTGTAGTCGGTCGGCTCGCTGGGCTCTACGGAGGTCATGAAGGCGGCGGTGATGCGGACTTCGACCGCGCCGGTGAATCGGACAGGAACGGGTACCTGGTAGCCGATGATTTCCTCGCGTGCGATTTGGTCGACGTACAGCACGTGGGCTTCGTCTGCTGAGGTGGCGAGGACATCGCGGAAGGTCAAGGGCAGCCGGCCGTGGCCGAATTCGTTTTGTCGGGCTTTGTAGTGGGGGTGGCGTTCGGCAAAGTGCGCGACGAAGGCTCGCAGCGCGCTGGAGGTGGGGTTGGGTAGCTGTGTCGCCAGGTCGGACAGTGCATGGGTGACCAATGGTGCGGCGAAGCTAGTGCCCTGGGAGTAGGCGATGTCACCGTTGGAGCGGAGAATGGGGAAGGGATTGTCATCGGTTCCCCCGAACTGCACGCAGCTCGGTTGGAGGCGGTTGCCTTGGCGGCCGGGGCCGATTGAGGAATAGGAAGCTCGTGCCCACTTGGCGTGGGGTGCGTGACGGTCCACGGCGCCGACGCTGATGCCGTTGGCCATGTCGGCGGGTGCTTCAACCCGGTTGAGTCCGGTGATGGCATCCATTTCGCCGTGGTTGCTGGCTGCGACGACGAACAGGACGTCGTTCTCCCATGCCAGGTGGTCAAGGGTGCTGGTCCACAGGTTGGGTTCCTGGTCCTCCACGACGGCTTCGGACGGTCCCAGGCTGAGGTTGACGAGTTTGTGCTCGCCTTCAGTGATGACATCCCTGATCTGGTCGAGGACCCAGTACCCTTCCGGGTCATTGGGGTCCGCCGGTGTGGGCAGGATTCGATAGCTATCCACGCCCAGTGCCGGCGTTGCAGCTTGGCCGCCGATCTCGGCCAGCCCGTACAGAGCGGCTCCTGTCACTGCGGTGCCGTGCTGCACGCCATGAGGATGCGCGTCCTCAGGGGTGAGGTTGATGCAAGGGTCCGGGAACAGCGTCGTGGGCTCCCCCAGGCCACCGTCGAACACGGCGACACGGAAGATCTCTGAGCGTGGTGCGCTGGAGGCGGGGGCTTGGAATGGGTCAACGGCTCGAGGGGCGAGGCCCGGGAAAGGGCGGATGACTGGCATCGGGCGCATGACACGGAGCGGGTTGAACCGTGCTGCGTCCTCTGCAGCCGCCTTCGGCAGCGCCACGGAGGTGAAGGTCAGTCCCCCGACGCGTCGCACGTAGCGAGGGTTGACCTCTCCACCCAGACTTTCGATCCAGCGCATCCACTTGCCTAGCACGTCCTCACTGGCGGGCATGGTGTTGCGGGACAGGCCGGGCTCGGGATGCAGCACGGCTTCCCACAGTGCGGTGTCGTCATCACGGGTGATGGTCACAGCGTGGGACAAGGTGATGTCATCGAACTTCAGGAGATCTTGCTCAACGGCTTGGCGCTCCTCCTTGGTGCGTCCGCCTCGTTCGAGCAGTACGTTGAGCTTCTCCAAGCCGCTGTCATCGATTGATAGCACCAAGCGCCGGGTGCCCACGGTCCTCGGAGCCCGTTTCTTGGTTCGGTAAGTGCCTTGGTCAGCACGGGATCCGACAGGCACGGCCCCGATGGCCGACAGCAGGTCGCCGGGGAAGTTTGAGGCAGCAATGTAGTTGGGCAACAACCGTGCTTCCACATAGAGCCGATCGGCGCGCAGTTGCTCGGGCAGTTGCTGTGCTTGCTCGGAGGCGCGGCGGACCATGGGTGTCAACAAGGTGCGGGCCTGCTCGGCGGTCTGCGGATCGTACTTGGTGCCGCCTCCCCGGTTGGGAGGTGTCACCTCTAGTCGTAAAGCCTCGCCGTTGACGAGTAGGGGACCGCCTGCCGTGTTCTGTCCATCAGCCATTCGTCAATTCCTTCTGCCGCCGCAGCGCTGCGGAGACCGTGGGGTGAGTTACGTGGGCTCGGTGGGCAATCTGCCGCGCGGACAGGCCGAGCCGGCTTGACGCTAGCAACCATGCCCGGTCACGCACGGGACCTGGCTCCGTGTGGCGCCACAACACTTCCTCAAGCAGCTCATCATCGATGGAGCTCCCACGAAGAATGGACCGACGCTTGGCCAGCTCCCACACCCGTACGATCTCGGATCCGCTGACCCCATCAAGCAGGTCGCTGACGATATCCAGCACGGTGGAATCACTTTGGTCATTCGCAAGGTGCCCGAGAATCAACCTCCGTTCCTGGGGTCCAGGCAGGGCAAGGTCGATCCACCGATCGAAACGCCGACCGATAGCCGGGTCCAGTAACTGGGGGTGGTTGGTGGCCGCCACCAACAGGCTGGTCTCAGACCACCGATCCAGTTCGACGAGTAGGACGTTGACGATGCGTTTGAGCTCTCCGATATCGGTGTCGTCATCACGTCGTTTGGCCACGGCGTCGAATTCGTCCAGCAACAGGACGCACGGGCCCGTCTGTGCATAGTGGAGGACCGATTTGATGTTGCGCCCGGAAGAGCCCAGGTAACTGGAGACCACAGAGGCTAGATCCAGCGAGACTAGGGGAAGGTCGATGTGCTCGGCCAGCCAGCGTGCCGCCAGGGATTTCCCCACCCCGGGGGGCCCGCTCAATAGGAGAGTTCGGGTGGGGGCGACGCCGGCGAGCTGCAGCTTGTCGATGTGGTCGCGCTCCTCGACGATCTCGTTGAGTTCCTCCATCGCCTTCGGCGCTAGGACCAGGCCTGCGCTGGAGGGAGTGGGGTCCACATCAACTAGTGGATTGGTCTCAGCGTCCTGGGGCATCTCCCCCGGGGCAAAGCGCAGGGCGTTGGTTGCAGGGCTTGCCGACATGGCGTCGCGGAGCATGGCGCGGAATGACTCATCGCTCTCCACCTCAGGAGGCAGGGCTCGTAGGAGACGGGAGGCGATCTGCCGAACGCCTGGACCGTATCCGGCCACTCCCACACGTATGAGGTCGACGAGAGCTTCTTGCAACCCGCCTTGATGCTGGTAACTTGTTCGGGCTTTGGGGGACATACTTACCAGACTAGCCTCTGCTGCGGGTCAAGCCAGGCAGGTTGCGTGGAAAGTTATAAAGCTGCGTTGCCTCATACTTTCCACCCGTCTATGATGACGAAAGCACAACGACCCCGATCGGCAAAGCGTCGATCGTAAGGTCGACGGCCGTCGGGGTCGCAGATTCCACAGTGCCTCCGCGGAATCCTTAAACCCTATCGACTGAGGGCGGGGTGCGCCAGATGCGCGCTCCGCCCTCCGTCGATGGCCGCGTGCGGGAAGGACTAAGCGTTATGGCTCACCGCAGTTCCATCACTGGCCGCTACATCTCCAAGGCCGCTGCCGCGCGTCACCCGCGCACCAGCGTGACGGAGAGCGGATCCAACAAGAGCAGCGGCACGCATCACCGCAGCGCCAGCTCAGGGCGCTTCATCACCCCCGCGCAGGCGGCGCGTAACCCGAAGGGCTCGCTCACGGAGCGCGGCTAGTACCAATTGGCGGAGGGCGGGCAACGCTTGCCCTCCGCCGACCCCACAATGATGGCCCCCACCAATTGGTGGGGGCCTTCATCGCGTCTGGTATAGCCGAAGAGAGTGGTGCCCCATAAAGTGGTGTAGCTCGCGGTGGCCAGGCTCGTCGTTCACGACGTAGGCGCGGTCACCGTGTGATCCTTCGAGAAAGCTCTCTACTTCTCACTCGAATGGAGCCATCACGATGACCGCTCCTCATATTGTCGACCCTGCGAGCGTGCTCGCTGAAGCCCTGACCGACGCGTCGCCGGATCTGATGCGCAGCTTGCTGCAGACGATGATCAACGCGTTGCTGTCCGCTGACGCGGACGCCGTTGTTGGTGCGGAGTGGGGCAAGCCCTCACCCGGCCGGCTCGCGCAGCGCAATGGTTACCGGCACCGCGACCTGGACACCCGCGTTGGCACGATCGACGTTGCCATCCCGAAGCTGCGGGCGGGGACCTACTTCCCGGAGTGGTTGCTCGAGCGCCGCAAACGGGCAGAGACCGCGCTGATCACCGTGATCGCGGACTGCTACCTCGCCGGCGTCAGCACCCGCCGGATGGACAAGCTGGTGAAGACCCTCGGGATCCACTCCCTTTCGAAGTCGCAGGTCTCGCGGATGGCGGCCGAGCTCGATGAGCACGTCGACCAGTTCCGCCACCGGCCGCTCGAAGATCCCGGGCCGTTCACGTTCGTCGCCGCTGACGCGCTGACCATGAAGGTCCGCGAAGGCGGCCGGGTGATCAACGCGGTCGTGCTTATCGCGACCGGCGTGAACGCGGACGGGCGCCGCGAAGTCCTCGGGCTCCGCGTCGCGACATCCGAGACCGGGGCTGCCTGGAACTCGTTCTTCGCCGATCTCGTCGCCCGCGGCCTGGGCGGGGTGCGCCTGGTCACCAGCGACGCCCACCAGGGCCTCGTCGAAGCGATCGCGGCGAACCTGCCCGGCGCGGTCTGGCAACGTTGCAGAACCCACTACGCGGCGAACCTGATGAGTGTCACACCGAAGACCATGTGGCCCGCCGTGAAAGCGATGCTTCACTCCGTCTACGACCAGCCCGACGCCGACGCCGTCCACGCCCAATTCGACCGGCTCCTGGACTACGTCGACGGGAAACTCCCCGACGCGCACGAGCACCTCGATACCGCACGAGCGGACATCCTCGCGTTCACCGGGTTCCCCGAAGGGCTCTGGCAGCAGATCTGGTCCAACAACCCCAACGAGCGCCTCAACCGCGAGATCCGCCGCCGCACCGACTCCGTCGGCATCTTCCCGAACCGCGACGCGATCATCCGCCTCCTCGGCGCCGTCCTCGCCGAGCAGACCGACGAATGGGCCGAAGGACGCCGCTACCTCGGCCTCGACATCCTCGCCAAAAGCAGACTCACCCTCGTCGCCGACAACGACCCCGAGGAGGTGACCGACAACAACCTCGAACTCAGCGCCTAACCCCTCAAACCGAAGGACCGAGCGCTACACCACCACCGGGGACTTGACCGATGTTCGGGGCCGTGGTGATCGATCCGCCTGGTCTACCGGAGGTCGACCACGAGTACCTGCTGGTGCAAAACGAGACGTACCTAGGGCCAGCTGGCGACAGCGATGGGCCCGCGGACGCCGCCGTGGCCCCGGAAAACGTCGCTACCGGTGTGCCCTCCTTGACGATGTTCAACGGGCACGCCACCCAATACATGCACGCCCCTCTCGCCGCCCAGGTGGGCGATCGCGTCCGCATTTGGGTGCTCGCGGCGGGTCCGTCGAAGGGGGTGAGCTTCCACGTGGTCGGTGGGCAGTTCGACACCGTCTACAAGGAAGGCGTCTACCTTCTGCGACCGGGCGAGACCGGGGGTGGTGGGGCCCAAGTCTTGGATCTGGCTTCCGCCCAGGGCGGGTTCGTGGAACTGGAATTCTCCGAACCCGGGACCTATCCCTTCGTCAACCACTCCCTGGCGGAGGCCGAACGCGGAGCCAAAGGCCTGATCCGGGTCTCCCCGTGACGCCTCCGATCCTTGGTGCCTGCGGCGCTACGGACCGAGAGGCAGAACAAACCACCCCATGCGACGCATAGTACGAGATGGCGTGAACCGCTCAGATCGCCCAAAGAACCCGCAGGAACACTTCATCGAAAGGGAAGAACATGGTGCAGAAATCGTCTTTGACCGCGCTGGCTCGCAACCAGCTGGAGGCCGCTCGGCGTTCCTCCAGTGGGCGTAGCGCCCACACTGTGTTCGGAGGCCATGAGCACGTGATGCGTCAAACCGTCATCGCCCTGTGCGCCGGCTCTGCACTGCATGAGCACAACAACCCTGGTGAGGCTACCGTGCATGTTCTGCACGGGCGGGTGCGGATGACTGCCGCCGACGTCGAGTGGAGTGGATCCTCGGGGGATCTGCTCATCGTGCCGGATTCCCGTCACGGGTTGGAAGCGGTCGAAGACTCCGTGGTGTTGCTGAGCGTGGCCAAGCACGTCTAAAGCGCCTTCCCCGCCGCGGGGCTCCGTCCCGTCACCAGGGACGGGGCACTCTTTGTCTCAACCCCACACTCATGGCGCCGCCATCACTGTCTCGGGTGGAAACCCGGTGTTAGCTTGGCACGACATCGATCCAGCGCCGCCGCCACCAATAACCGATAGCTGATAAAGGAGCGAACATGCTGTCCGATACCGCGTACCCGGTCGTGAAGGCCACCCTGCCCGTGGTGGGGGAGAACATCCAGGAGATCGCCCGGCGTTTCTATGCGCATATGTTCGGGGAGCACCCCGAACTGCTGGACGGGTTGTTCAACCGGGGCAACCAGGCCGATGGGCGCCAGCAGCAGGCGCTGGCCGGGTCCGTGGCCGCCTACGCCGGCTACCTGGTGAACAGTCCGACTGAGGTCCCGGACCGCCTGCTCTCGCGCATCGCCCACAAGCATGTCTCCCTCGGGTTGCGCCCGGATCAGTATCAGATCGTCCACGACCACCTGATGTGGGCCATCGTCGATGTCCTCGGGGACGCGGTGACACCGGAGGTGGCCGCGGCGTGGGACGAGGTGTACTGGTTGATGGCCAACGCGCTGATCAACCAGGAGCGGGGCCTCTACGAGGCGGTGCGGCTGTCCCCGGAGACCGTGTGGCGGACCTGGCGGGTGGTCGAGAAGACCCGAGAGACGGACGATGTGGTCACCTTCGTGGTCGAACGCGCCGATGAGCGGGAGGTGAAACCGTCGTTGCCGGGGCAGTACGTGACGCTGAAAATGGAGATGCCCGATCGCGTGCACCAGCCGCGCCAGTACAGTCTGACTCGGGCCGATGACGGGCTGCACCGGGTGTCTGCGGTCAAGCGGGTTCCCGGCAACGGCACCCCGGCCGGGGAGATGTCGACCCTGCTCCACGACCGTGTCCAGGTTGGTGATGAGCTGACTCTGTCGGTGCCCTCAGGTGATGTGGTGCTGGAGTACACCGACCGTCCGGTGGTGCTGGCCAGCGCCGGGATCGGCATCACTCCGATGGCCGGGATGCTCTCGCACCTGGTGAAGGCTGGGGCACAGCGCAAGGTGATGTTCCTGCACGCGAACACTTCTGCAGAGATGTTCCCCCTGCGCGAGCAGGTCATCCAGGATCTGGCCAAGCTAGCGGATGGGTCGTTGATGACCTGGTTCGCAGAGCGTTCCAAGTCCACCCACATGGTCGATGGTGAACTTGTGGGCCGGATGGACGTCGGTACCGTGGATCTGCCTACCGATGCCCAGTACTACTTGTGCGGGCCGTTGCCGTTCATGCAAGCGATCCGCAGCGACCTCATCGCCCGCGGGGTGCCGGCCAAGGACATCCAGTACGAGGTCTTCGGCCCCGACCTGTGGCTGGCCGACTTCCAATAATGCCCCGGTGGGTGAGCGCTCGGGCGGGATACCGCCGTAGCCATCGGAGCACCGGGAGCACGGCGCTCCGGAGAACGAGTTGCAGGAGGACAAGATGACGGACAAGGACACCAGCGAGATCGAAGAGCTCCCTCCCCACACCTGTTGGGACCTGTTGCGCGGGGCGGGTCTGGGCCGCCTTGCCGTATGGGTGGGGGACCACCCGGACATCTTCCCGATCAACTACGCCGTCGACCACGGGACACTCATGTTCCGGTCAGGGCAGGGCACCAAGGTTTCCCACGCCTTGTCGGAGGTTCCAGTGGCCGTGGAGATCGACGGATACGACGCGCCAACGGCCAAGGCATGGAGTGTGGTGGTCCGGGGCCAGGCCGAGCAGGTCCGGCAGCTCCAGGACCTGGTGGACACCGTGGATCTGCCACTGCTGCCCTGGCAGGCTGGCCAGAAGGGCATCTTCGTCCGCATCGTTCCCGATCTCGTCACGGGCCGTCGGTTCCCGGTCGCCGACCCCGGGATCTGGCAGACCCCGCTGTCGCAGGCACCCCGGTCACCAATGGAATGACCCCACCGACAGGCCCACGGCGGGCGAACCGCAAAGTACGCCATCGCTGCACTGGCATGGACACCAGGCTTCGCGCTGCGCGATGCCCACTAACCGCATTTCGTGGAGAAAGACCGCTGGGCGTTCTTCCGGGCCTTTGCGGCACACCGGCACGACCTCCGGACAGCAAAGCCTCCACCGATGACAGGCTCACCGAGTTCGGCCACCCAAAGCGAATAGCGCCGGTGCCGAGAACGTGACGACATGACAGCGACAAGAGCGAGAAACCCAGCCACCGGACGTCCCAGCTGCACCGGAGCACCTGAGACTCCGACACCGGGCACCCCTGGTCGTCAACGCGTGCAGACCAAATCCACGCCCGCGCTACCGCGGCAAGCCACCACGATGGACCCCCTCACCTGCGGCAAGCCCACCCTCGGGGAGGGTGCCCGCTATTAGCGGCGACGTCAGCCAGTATCGCCACCGCCGATGACATAAACCCTAGACCGACACTCAACTGCCCGGCTAGGCCCCCGGTCCCCGTACCCGGTGACACAGAAGGCGAGGGGTCAGTGTCCGAGGTGGAAGTGATGGCCGGTGACTTTGGTGGGTGTGACCTGGACATACTCGAACTTGGTGGCCTCCAGCCACGGCCGCAGGAACAGCTCGTCGACCCGGGTGGTCTCGGCGGGATCGGTGAGCTGGCCGGCGGTGCCGCGGGCGATAACGGACCAGGCCTCCCCGCCCTGGACGTGGTCGACCTGCACCGTCACTTGTTCCCTGAGGACCAGGTGCAGCAGCTTGGTGCCCTGGGCGGTGCGGAAGTAGATCTTCTCGTCATCGGCCACGGGATTGATCGGGGTGATCTCAATTTCGTCCCCATCCATGGTGGCGATCCCTCCGAAGCGTGCGCTGTAAAGGTGCTCCCAGCACTGCTCGGCGGTGATCTCCGTGACGGGAGCCCGGTGATCGCGCTCATCCTTCTCGGGATTGTGCCCAGAAATGTCCATGCGCTAGGGCATGTCTCCCAATAGTGCTTTGAGCCAGATGGTGATGGCCCGTAGCACGGCCCCGCCACGGTAGGTCAGCGCCAGCTTGTCGTAGCGCGTGGCGAGGCCGCGCCACTGCTTGAACAGGTTGAAGGACCGCTCCACCACGTTGCGGCCCCGGTAGTCCTGGGCGTCGAAGGCCGGCGGCCGCCCGCCACGGGAGCCCCTGCGCCGGCGGTGGCCTTGCTGGTCGGCCGGCTCCGGGATCACCGCAGCGATCTTGCGGGACCGCAGGTGGGCCCGGATCGCGCGGGAGGAGTAGGCCTTGTCCGCCCGCAGCCGCTCGGGCCGGGTCCGGGGCGGGCCCGGCCGCCCGCCGTGGACCCGCAGGTGGCTCATCAGCGCCGGGAACATCGGCGAATCCCCGCCCTGGCCCGGGCCCACCAGCACCACCAAGGGCCGGCCCGCCCCGTCGACCAGGGCGTGGATCTTCGTCGACAGCCCGCCACGGGAGCGGCCCACTGCGTGGTCAGCCGGCTCGGTGAGCAGATTCGTGTAGTTCGGCGGGCCCCCCTGTGTGGCGGGGGAAGTTGGTGGCGTGCTGGTGTGCGCGGTTGATGGTGGAGTCCACCGACACCGCCCAGTCGATCAGCTCCACCTTCTGCGCGTCCGTCAGCAACGCGGCCAGGATCCTGTCCCAGGTCCCGTCCCCGCTGTAGCGCCGATGCCGCTTCCACACCGTCTGCCACGGCCCGAACTCTTCTGGGACGTCCCGCCAGGCGATCCCGCACCGGTAGCGGTAGAGGATGCCCTCCACCACCGGGCGGTCATCGCGAAACGGCCGGCCCCTGCTGCCGTCGGAGGACGGCAGCAGAGGCTGGATCCGCTCCCACTGTTCATCGGTGAGCACCGAGGTACAAGACATGCACCCAGCGTGACAGAGATGCTCACACCATTAAAGAGACATGCCCTAGTTCATGGCGCCATTTTGACACGTGGCCTCAAGAGGGCGAGGAGCCCTACCCTACCCCCGGTTCGTGGACACGGGGTGTGATTACGCGGCAGTTGCCAGCGTAGCGGTGTAGCCGGTCTCGTAGGCGTTCGGGGGCTGACAGCGGCACCAGGTATGGCAGTGCTTGGTGCTGTAGTGCGTCAGCCATCTGAAGACCTGGCGGCGGCAGGCGAGCTCGTCGGGCCAGGACACGGCGTCTTGAAGGGCCTCGCGCTTGAGGGCGGCGTTGAACGATTCTGCCGGCGCGTTGTCGGCCGAGGATCCCACGGCTCCCATGGACCGGGTGACACCGAGGTCGGTGCAGAGCCTGGCGTAGTCCGTGGAGGTGTAGACGGCGATCGACCCGTGATCGCTGTGGAAGATCGCTCCAGCCGGGCTGCCGCGGCTCGCGGCTGCGGCCTTGAGCGCGTCTTCCACGAGGCTGGTGCGCATGTGGTCGGCGATCTCCCACCCGGCGAGCCGGCGGCTGTAGCAGTCGATGACGGTGGCCAGGTACAAGTTGCTCCCATCGGCCAGCGGGAGGTAGGTGATGTCGCCGATGTAGCGGCGGTTGGGCATCGGTGCGGTGAAGTCCCGCTTGAGCAGGTCGGGGACCTTCGCCTCGGCCTGGTCGGGGATGGTGGTGCGTACGCGCCGCTTCTTCACATAGCCGGCGATCCCGGCCCAGCGCATGATCCGCGCGACGCGCTTGTGTTTGACCCGCTCACCGTTGATGGCGCCGTCGTTGAGTTCGGCGGTCATCCTCTGCGCGCCGACGGTGTTGTCGCCAGCGTGGATCGCGCGGATCCGTTGGGCCAATGCCGCGTCCGTGGCAGTCCGGTTGGGACGGGCGGCGACGTGGAGGTTGCCGCCCTCAAAGTTCGCTGGTGCGGGCGCGAAGACGTGTTGATGACCGGGTCCAGCGCAACAGACCCAGAATTGTGATGATCCCGCCGATGCCTCCGACGATCATGCCACCCAGCAGCCACACTGCCAGGGGATCCGGGCCGCCGGTATTGCTGCCTACCCCTGTCATAGTGCCGCCCAGGAAGCCGAAGAGCGGGGCGAGCACCATGGCTGATCCGCCGAGGATGGCCATTTTGATGCCTCGAGAGCGGTCGGTCAATGCGGAGTTTGGTGACCTGCGCTCGGGCGGTATCGCGTCGGTGTTACTAGGGGTTTCTGGCACGTGTTGGGAAGCCATGGGTCGCTCCTATCCACTATCCGGACCGATCCGGCTGGGGCGTGCTTTCAGCGGGAGGTCGTGAGGTGCCGTTGCTGTTCGCGTGGAAGCGGTCGACGAGGTGGGGCAGTTTGTCGATGAACGGGCCGACGATGTCGATGGGCAGGGGAAAGACCACGGTGGAGTTCTGATCGGCGCCCAGCTCCAGGAGGGTCTGCAGATAGCGCAGCTGCAGGGACGCGGGATTGCGGCTGAGGGTCTCCGCGGCCTGGCGCAGCTCTTCGGAGGCCTGCAGCTCGCCGTGGGCGTTGATCACCTTGGCGCGACGTTCGCGTTCGGCCTCCGCCTCGCGGGCCATGGCCCGTTGCATGGCCTCGGGGATCTCGACGTCCTTGATCTCCACCACGTTGACCTGTACACCCCACGGTGTGGTCTGGGCGTCGATGGTCCGGGCGAGGTCCTCGTTGAGGTCCGCCCGGTGGGCCAGCAGAGTGTCCAGGTCGGCTCTGCCCACCACGGATCGGAGGGTGGTCTGGGCGATCTGAGAGGTGGCCACGGCATGGTTCTCCACGGCCATGACCGAGCACACCGGATCGGTGACCTGGAACAGGACGACGGCATTGACCCGAGCAGGCACGTTGTCCTTGGTGATCACCTCCTGCGGGGGAATCGTGAGGGTCACCACGCGCAGGTCCACCCGGATCAGCTTGTCCAAGCCGGGGAACAAGAGGCGCAGCCCCGGGGTGAGCGCCGGCCGCAGGCGCCCCAGCCGGAACGCGACGCCGCGTTCGTACTCCTTGAGCACACGCACCGAGGCCACCAGCACGCCCAGCACCAGCAGGGCGACGACGACGCCCGCCACCAGCCACGCGCTCATCGGTTCCTCCCCCTGCTCCGTCCGGTCGGCGTCTGCTCGCCGGGCCGGTCGGCCGTCGACCGGTCGCTGCGGTACCGGACCCGCGGTGCGGCGGTGCGACCGGCGACGGTGTCATCCAGCGTCTCGACCTTCACGCCCACGGGGAAACCCGCCGGAGACCGGCGCAGATGGGACCACAGCGGCCAGCTGCTCAGCGCCACCAGGACCACGGCTCCGCCGAGGACGACCAGCTCAGTCGGGGTGCGGTGTTCCAGCATCATGGCCAGTGGCCAGACGACCGCGAGGACCGCCACCGCACAGGCGATGCCGCGATGGAAGCGCTCTGCCTCCGAGGCTGGCCACGGGTCCACGTTGCGCCCGATCTGTCGGCCGTGCGGGGAAGTGGTGCAGGTGGACTTCACCGGGCAGGCATTGCACACGGTGGGGGAGGCCCGGTAGCGCATGACCCGGTTGTCCGGGTCGAAGGACTGGGGCCACAGCCATTGGTCCTGGGGGCACTGCCAGGCGTCGTGGTCGGCGTGGTAGGTGAATCCTCCGTGGTGCCACGCCGCGGCCCGGGCGGCGGCCCGGCGGGCCATCCGATCGACGCCGAAGGCTGCGGCCAGCAGGAAGAGTGCGTACCCGACGGCGAGCCATACGGTCACTTCGACATGGCCCATCACGGGGCTCCTCCGGTTCGCCCCGGATCCTCCGGGGGCTGGCCATCCCGGATCCGGTCGGACCGGTACCGGGACGGGGGCAGCGGGCCGTCGGCCGGTTCGATGCCGGGTGTGGCGTTCACAGGCTGTTCCTCCACGAACAGCGCCTCGACGGGGACGATCTGGGTGGTGGGCCGGATCCCGTGCCGCAGGCCCAACCAGGTGATCCACAGGAACGGCAGGACTCCGCCGATGATGAAGACGAGGTCTCCGGGCAGCCGGATCCACTCGAGGGCCGCGTTGCCGGGGTTGGTGAGGTACTGCAGGGTCCGGGCCTCGTAGTAGCCGTCGTTGACGGAGTGCCACAGCTGCACTACGCCCAGGGGTAGGAGGGTGGCGAAGACCATCCACGCCAAACCCAGGTTGAGGGACCAGAACGAGATCTTTGCCAGCCGGTCCGGCCACCGCTCCGGCGGGATCAGGTAACGCAGGGCGAACAGGGCCAGGCCCACGGCCATCATGCCGTAGACGCCCATCATCGCCCCGTGGGCATGGTTGGCGGTCAGGGCCGTGCCGATCTGGTAGTAGGACACCACCGGCAGGTTGATCAGGAAGCCGAAGACGCCGGCGCCGAGGAAGTTCCAGAATCCCACGGCCACGAGGAACATCACGGCCCACCGGTGTGGAAAGGGTGCCGAGGACCGGGATTCCTGACGGGAGCCCAGTTGCAGGAACGTCCAGGCCTCGACGGTGAGGAACGTGAGCGGGATGACCTCCAGTGCGGAGAAGAACGCGCCCAGGGCCATGTGCTCCACCGGGGTGCCGGAGAAGTACAGGTGGTGCATGGTGCCCAGCACCCCACCCACCGAGTACAGGATGACATCGAGGAAGATGATGGCGATGGCAATCGGGCGCCGCACGACCCCGAGCATCACGAAGATGTAGGCGACCATGACGGTGGTGAACAGCTCGAGGAAGTCCTCGACCCACAGGTGCACGACCCAGAACCGCCAATAGTCGGCCACGGTCAGATGCGTCTCGGTGCCGGCGAGCATCCCGACGGCGTAGAAGGCCGGGATCGCCAGCCCGGCGAAGAAGAACAGCCAGGGCATGTTGGTGCGGTGCTCGGTCTTGAGCCGGGCGCGGATGCCGCGGTAGAGGATGGCGATCCACAGGAACAGCCCCACCACGAGCAGGCCCTGCCAGACTTTGGGCAGATCCAGGTATTCCCACTGCTGGTCCCACAGCGGTGAGCCCTCGGCCCACTCGACGCCGAATACGCTCAGTGCCGAGCCGAGGATCGTGCCGGCCACCACGACGGCCAGGGCGCCGAGCAACCCGTAGGCCAGCCAGTGCTGGCGCTTCGGTTCCCGCCCGGAGATGTAGGGGGCCAGGAAGATCCCGGCGGCCAGGAAGGAGGCGGCGGTCCACAACAGGGACAGCTGCACGTGCCAGGTGCGGGCCAGGTTGAAGGGCAGCAGCTGGGCGAGGTCGAAACCGAAGAAGCTGGTCAGGTCCGACCGGTAGTGCTGGATCGCTCCGCCCAGCAGCGCCTGAGCGAGGAACATCAGAGCGACGATGAAGAAGAACCACACCGTGGCCCGCTGTGCGGGGGTGACCTCGACCTCGCCGGGTTGTTTGAATGCCAGGGCCGGGGCCTCGTTGGCGTGCCAGCCCAGTCGCTGGCTCCACCGTCCGTAGACGGCGAACAGCGCGCCGATGCCCACCAGCAGCGCGGTCAGGGATAGCCCGCTCCACACGAGGATGTCGGCGGTGGGTCCGTTGGCCACCAGCGGCTCGGGCGGCCAGTTGTTGGTGTAGGAGTAGTCGTGTCCGGGCCGCTCAGCCGCGGCCGCCCACCCGGTCCAGGCGAAAAAGGCGGTCAGGTCATGGATGTCGGCCGGATCGGTGATCGCGTTCGGGACCAGTCCGTGGCGGGTGTCGGGTGCGCCGAAGAAGTCCCCGTAATGGGTCTGGAGCTCCTCGAAGGCCGCCACCTGCAGGTCGGTGAGCTGCAGGGTGCCGGTGGCCTCGTCGTAGCGGTTGCTCCGCAGCATCTCGGTCAGCGTGCCCTGCGGGTCCTGCACCCCCGAGGCCTCGAGCTCCTCCAGGATGTAGGTCGCCGACCGGCGCAGGTAGTCGGCGGTGTAGTCCGGGCCGAGGTAGCCACCGTGGCCGACGATCGACCCGTACTCCTGCAGGCCGCGGCGCAGGAAGATCTGTTGGCCCTCGGTGATGTCCTTGCTGGTGAAGACGACCTGGCCCGTCTCGTCCACGACACGGTCGGGTTGAGGCATCGAATCCGTGTAGGTCCGGAAAGCCAGGAAACCCATAACGAAGAAGCCGAAGATCATGACCAGGGCCACACCCTGAACCCATCCCTTGGCCACTGGCGAGTCGGCCGGACCACGCAGGCTCGAAGACGTCATCTCAGCCATGAGGGTTGTCTCCTCTACTCGGACTACGGGTTCACCGTTTCACCTGCAAACTTTGTGCTGCCGCTCAGGGCAGGCGATTAGGCGACACGCTACATCAGCCCAGGTGAAGGGGAACATGATTGAGATCATGTTCCCCGGGATGTGGTGCACGTAGATTGAGGCCCTTGAGGTCAATGGCCGCCGTAGCACTTTGGAAGACTCACTTCCTCGCACGTCACGATGGCACTGGCACTGGCACTGGCACTGGCACTGGCACTGGCACTGGAGGACAGCTTGACCATCTGAAATTCCGGGCTGTGTCCTGAGACGCGAAAAGGGAGAATCGAAGGCGGTGGCCCGCTCCTGGCGCTCTTCACTGGGTGAAAGCAAGAGGGGACGCTGTTGTCCCGCTGACCGTGGCGACGACACATGAAGTACGTACGATCACCCTGATCGAAGTCCTGCGGATCATCATGCGGTGAAATGCTCGAGACACCTATCCCTCGGCCACTGCTGACAGGCGTGAACGATCGAGAATAGTTGTCCAGCGACGCCCGGTGTCGACAATGCCATCATCACGGAGACGGCTCATCACCCTGCTCACCGTCTCGGGGGTCATTCCCGTCAGAGCCGCCAGATCGGTACGTGTCAAGGGCACCTCTAAGGCGATCTTCTCGCCCTGCGAATCACCGAGCTTGTCGGCCAAGACCAAAAGCGCGGCAGCAACACGTTGCTCGACGTTGTCCGCCGACAACCGGCGAATGGTCTCCTGAGCCTGGTCCAAACGGTGAAGTACCTCATCGAGAACGGCCAGAGCCAGCCGTGGCTGACGCCCCATGGCCTCCTGAAAAGCCCTGGCTGGTATTTCCAGGGCACACGCATCAGTCAAGGCCACGGCGCTGTCCGGGTACACAGCCTGCCCCAAGATGCCCAGTGTCCCGCACCCCTCGCCGGGCCCCAGAATGTTGAGCATGACTTCCTGGCCGTGGACCGAAGGACGGATCAACTTCGCCGTACCCGAAGCCACGACGAACAGGCTGGTGGCGTTCTCGCCATATCGGTAGATGAACTCCCCGGCGCGGTAGCCACGCGCCTGCACCTGCGCCTCCAGGTCAAAGATCTCGGCCATCGTCAACCCGTCGAACAGAGGCATGCGTCGCAGAACTTCCAGACGCACCGGACGCGGACACACGTGGGGAGCCCTGGACCGCTCGGTCAGCGGAAACCGCCGTCGCTCTCGCACTACCCAACCACCCCCTGGCGCGCGCTCACTACCCAGCCCGGTGACATCACGCCCGTGGCACCGTCCTATACGACCATGCTGGGCATAGGCCTTCGGACAAAGTCTAGGGAAGAAGCCATGTTGTTGATGCGGGCCGGGGTCCGGGAAGCCGTGAAGCCGGTCTGGTGCCGAATGCTGTGGGCGTACGGTGGAATCCGAACGACGCGATTCGGTGACCAGGTGAGCGACCCGTCCCTGGTGCCGTCGCCCCCACCTGGCCAGAAGGGAACAGCATGAGCACCCCCTCCCATGCCGAGGACCTGCAGGGGCCGCCGGCGCGGATGGCCCCGGATGCTACCCCGGTGTCTGCTCGGCGAAGGATCCCGTTGCGGTCGACCTGCGCGCAGCCCCACGCGTGTCCGGTCCCGGTGCGGATGCGGGTGCTGTCCCGGACACCGATGTTCGCCGGGCTGGCCGAGGAGCAGCTGGTCGGCATCGACCGGAGGATGACCTCCCTGTCCTGGGCCGAGGGGGACGCGCTCCACGTCGAGGGCACGCCTGCTGAGCACCTCTACCTTGTGGCCACGGGACGGGCCAAGGCTTACCGGACGGCACCGAATGGGCAGGAGGTCGTGGTGGAGCTACTGGGGCCAGGTGATCTCTTCGGCGGGTTGCGCACCCTCGGCCAGGAAGCCTACGCCGAGACTGTCGAGGCTTTGACCACCGTGTGTGCCCTGCGGATCGGCGACGACGCGTTCCGGCAGATCCTCGGCGAGCACCCAGAGGTGGGACTGCGGGTGCTTGAGGACACCACAGCGCTGCTCGCCCAGGCCCGCTCCGACGTCACCCGACAGTCCACGGCCACCGTGGCCGAGCGGCTGGCGGCGGTGCTGCTGCGCCTGGCGGAGAAGTTCGGGGAGCCCGCCCGCGAGGGCGGGACGCTGATCGAGCTGCCGCTGTCGCGGGCGGATCTGGCGGGGATGACTGGGTCGACCCCTGAGTCCGTCTCCCGGGTGATGAGCCGCTGGCGCAAGGACGGTGTCATCGACGCGGGCCGTCGCTGGACCGCTGTGCGTGAGCCGCGCCGGTTGGCGGAGATCGCCGCCGCGGAGGCCTGAACCGCGATCTGCGCGGTTGATTGACGCCCGTCATGGTCCGAGGATCCGGTCCTTCGTAGGTTGGGGACACACCCGATGAGGTGTGTACTCCACGACAGGGAGAGGAACCACCACCATGACCACCACCACAGCCACCACCACTCACACGGTCCTGCGCGCCGAGGGCTTCTCCTGCCCGTCGTGCGTGGCCAAGATCGAGAAGCGCGTCGGGCGTCTGATGGGCGTCTCGGCGGTGACGGTCCACTTCGCCTCGGCCCGGATCGAGGTCGATCACGACCCCGCCCTCGTGAGTGTGGAGGACATCGTCGCCGCCGTGGCCAAGGCCGGCTACACCGCTCGCCCCGCCGCCTTCTGAGCTGTTCCATCACCACGGCCCGCGCCGCTGCCGCGACCTCCTCAGGAGGCCCCGGCAGCGGCGCTCTTCGCTGCCCGCCGAGCTGGCGCTGATTGGCCCTTCCTGCGATCGCGCGGCTGATTGATCCCCGTCATGTTCGGGTCCGCGGGCTGTGCGTAGCGTCGTGAACAAGCCCCTCATCGGGGGCGGAGGAGTTCCAGGAAAGGACGGACACCATGAACAGGGTGCAGAGCTGGATTTACGGCCGGTGGGCGATCCCCGCGGTTGCGGGGGCGCTGATCCTTGCCTCGTTCGCAGCGTCCGAGGTTGCTGGCTCGGTCCTGTGGGCGGATGGGCTCATGGTCGCCGCGGCCGTCGTCGCCGGCTACCAGATCGTGGTCAAGGCCGTGCGGGCGTTGGCCGCCCGCACGGTCGGGATCGACCTGCTGGTGGCGGTCGCCGCGATCGGGGCGGTCATCATCGGCAACTACTGGGAGGCCGCCGCGGTGACTTTCCTCTTCGCGGTCGGTCATGCCCTGGAGTCCGCCACCCTGAACAAGACCCGCTCGGCACTGGCCGAGCTCGTGGCCGTCGCCCCGGACACCGCCGTCGTACTCCGTGGCGGGGAACAGGTGGAGGTTCCGGCCGCGGATGTGGTGATGGGTGAGATCGTGCTGGTCAAGAACGGGGCCAAGGTTCCCGTCGACGGCCAGGTCGTGGCCGGCACCGGTGCGGTGGACGAGGCCTCCATCACCGGCGAGTCCATCCCGGTGGAGAAGGGCGAGGGCGATCAGGTCTTCGCCGGCACCGTCTCCCGCGGCGGGTTCCTGCAGGTGCTGGCCACTGGCATCGGTGCCGACACCACCCTGGCACGGATCATCCACCGGGTGGAGGAGGCCCAGGACGCCAAGGCGGCCACCCAGGCGTTCATCGACCGGTTCTCCACCTGGTACACCCCCGCGATCATGGTCCTGGCCCTGGCTGCCGGGTTGATCACCGGTGACGTGGTGTTGGCCCTGACCCTGCTGGTCATCGGCTGCCCCGGTGCCCTGGTGATCTCCATCCCGGTCGCCATCGTGGCCGGCATCGGCCGCGCGGCGCGCAACGGCATCTTGATCAAGGGTGGGGAGTTCTTGGAGACTTCCGCGAAGATCACCGCCGTCGCCGTCGACAAGACCGGCACGCTCACCGAGGGCCGCCCGCAGTTGACCGACGTGGTCGTCCTGGACCCGGCGCTGGACCGCGCCGACGTGCTGGGCTGGGCCGCGGCCGCGGAGGCTGGCTCCGAGCATCCCCTGGCCCGCCCGATCCTCGCCGCCGCTGCGGCCGAGGGCGTGGGAGCCTCTGCGGTTCCCGAGGCGGTCGACCCAGTCCCGGGCAAGGGCATCGTGTCGACCACTGACGGGGTGCGGGTGCTGATCGGCAACGCCGCGTTGCTGGAGCAGTACGGCATCACCGACCCGAAGGCTGCAGCTGCGGCTCAGGAGCTGGCCGCGGCCGGGCGGACCCCGATGATCGTGGCCGTCGATGACGCCGTGGCCGGGGTGCTCGCCGTGGCCGACCAGGTCCGCTCCGACGCGGCCGAGATGGTTGCCCGGCTGCACGAGGCGGGGGTGGAGAAGGTCGTCATGCTCACCGGTGACGCCCCGCTGGTGGCCCAGGCCATCGGCCACGTCACCGGCGTCGACGAGGTGCGTGCCGGGCTGCTGCCCGAGGACAAGCTCGAGGCGGTGGCGGCGCTGCAGCAGGAGGGCCACGTCGTGGCCATGGTCGGTGACGGCGTCAACGACGCCCCCGCCCTGGCCACCGCCAACATTGGGGTGGCGATGGGTGCGGCAGGCTCGGCCGTGGCCGTGGAGACCGCCGACATCGCCCTGATGGGCGACAACCTGCTGAAGCTGCCCGAAGCGATCGGGCTGGCCAAGCGCACCGTGACCGTGATGCACCAGAACATCACCGTCGCCCTGCTCACGGTGGTGCTGCTGCTGGCCGGGGTCTTCGCCGGCGGGGTCACGATGTCGATCGGGATGCTCGTCCACGAGGCTTCTGTGCTCGTCGTGATCGCCAACGCCATGCGCCTGCTGCGCCGCGCCCAGGACACCACCCCCGCGACGGACACCACCCCGGCCGCTCCGACCACGAACCGGGTGACCTCCCGGTCCTAGGACACCACCGTGGCGAGCGGCCCCCCCACCAGGACCTCCCGCCACCGAGCGGAACGCACCACCAGCCCTGCCCGGCCCCGGGCGAAGAAACCACCATCACTGCAGGAGGAACATCATGAGCGGGCAAGAGCACTTCACCATCGAGGGCAACATTGAGCACTTCACCATCGCCGACATTGCCCGGAACAACCCCGACTTCCGCCAGGTGCTGTGGACCGGCCAACACTCCCAGATCGTCGTCATGACCATCCCCGCCGGTGGTGAGATCGGCGAGGAGGTTCACGAGCACACCGATCAGATCCTCACCTTCGTCGCCGGCACCGGGGAAGCCGACCTGAACGGGCACACGCATCCGATCGAGGCCGGTGACCAGTGCGCGGTCCCGGCCGGGGCCCGGCACAACTTCCGCAACACCGGCGAGCAGCCCCTGGTGCTCTACACCGTCTACAGCCCGCCCGAACACGCCGCCGAAGCCGCCTACGCCACCAAGGACGAGGCCGACGCGGCCGAAGCCGCCGGTCAGGACGAGCCCCCGACGGCCTGAGCCCGTCCCCACCCGGAAGAGATCACGAGATCACAGAGAGACAGCAGAGAAAGAAGAGAACTCATGTCCAAGGCGTACGTGTTCACCGACTTCGGCGGTCCTGAGACCCAGCAGCTCCTCGATCGGCCCGCCCCGCAGCCTGGCCCGGGCGAGCTGGCCGTGGAGGTTCGAGCCGCCGGGGTGAATCCTGTCGACTGGAAGATCCGCTCCGGGGCATTGGGGCGGGACCGGGAGCTGCCGGCCCCGATGGGCCGGGAGATCTCCGGCGTCGTGACCGTTCTCGGGGAAGGCGTGGAGGGTTTCGCGGTCGGCGACGAGATCCTCGGCCCCGTCGCCGACGGCCACGGCGGGTTCGCCGAGCACACCCTCGTGCGGGCGGCCGATGCGGTCGCCAAGCCCGAGGAGATCTCCTTCGCCGACGCCGCGACCATCCCGGTGGCTGCGGCCACCGCCTATGACGCCACCCACCAAATCGAGCTCGAACCCGGCCAGAGGCTGCTGATCCTCGGCGCCGGCGGCGGAGTGGGACTGATGGCCGCCCAGATCGGGCGCGTCCATCAGTTCACCGTCATCGGCGTCGCCAGCCAGTCCAAGCGCAAGATCGTCGAATCCACCGGGGCGACCTTCGTCCCCTCCGGGGAAGGCGTGGCCGACCGTGTCCGCGAGGTCGCCCCCGACGGGGTGGACCTTATCGTCGACCTCGTCGGTGGTGAGGCCCTGGGTGAGGTTGCCGGCCTGGTCGCCGACCCGGCCAGGATCATCTCCGCGGCCGACGCCACGACCGCCACAGAACTGGGCGGGGCGGCACTGGAACGCACCGCGGAGGCGATGCAGAAGATCACCGAGGTCATCGAATACGGACTCGTCGATCCCCACGTCACCGCCTGCTATCCCCTGGCAGAAGCAGGACGGGCGATCGCCGAGGTCGAGGCCGGTCACGCCACCGGCAAGATCGTCATCGAACCCACCCCCGTGTGCTGATCCTGGGCACGCCCGGAGCCTCGTGCGGTGAGAACAAGGGCGCCGGTGTGGCGGCCCC
>NZ_JAVKPO010000023.1:0-22201 GCF_040980945.1 Kocuria sp. CPCC 204721 | reverse complement strand
ACTACCGCCTCCGCATGCTCCTCATCACCGGTGGACTCGACGCCTCACCCCACACTCAACTCTGAAGAGCCATTTATTGCCCCGCTATGAACGTAGTCATCGCACAGTAGTCCTTGCAAGCCATATGAATAATCTTGTCGAAATAAAAAATAAATGCGGCAGGTTTCAGGCTCCAGCCCCCCAGGATGGATCCATAGGAGATTCAATTGAGAAGCGTTTTCTGGATGCGGAAATTCGAAACACCGAGACGGGACTAATAGAAGCCTTATCGAACACCAAGCGCCCGCTTTTACCCGAGGCAATTATGGGGAACTTTGGCGAGTCTGTAGACTACAAAATTACGATGGACTCTCCAAAATTTCTATTCGGCCTATTTTGGATTATTATCAAGTTAATGTTTTTTGTTTTTCCTCTTGTGTTTGTGATTCGAACATGGATTTTTAGTGTTTACAACATTCCCATAGACAAGTTTCAATACGCACCCGGTGAGAGGTTCTTCATGAGCATGGTGGATATTTGTATTTTACTTGGTGCCATGATCACTACTTTTGTATTACTTGCGGTCCAGGATTACCGCCATGAATTGAGAGTAATTAAAGCTAATCAGCATTCCTGAGCGACAGGAATCCATCGCGGTTTCAAATTGCCTGTATTTGAAGTAGTTGAATGGTTGGAAATTTTGAAGATTTGGGCGCTGGTCTTGGTTCAGGCAAAGGGATGGTAGTGGTTGTTTCAGCGTGAGTGAACGCGCTGACCTTGGCCTCGAGTACAGGCATCGAGGGAGCGACGTCGGTCCCGCTTAGGGGCATTGCAAGGATGCCCTTCTGAGTTGCACGTCCGGCTATAACCAAAATTTATTATTCCTCCTGCTTAAGGAGGGCGCTCAAAGTTGCACCGTGGGCTCAGTTTCAAGCCGTAGATTTTCGAATTGCCCTTCCAGAATGCGCTGCCCATGTCTTGGGTATCCAGCTATGAACGGTCTTATCGACTGTCTTAACTTTTGAGCTGGTCGCATGTGGTGCGACGGGTATGCCCATCGCGACGGCGCGCCCATCTGCGACAGCGAGTTGCCGTAGGGTCCCGTCGTCATTTCTGCATCGGCAGTGCGGGCAAGTCTAGACATGGTGCAGCGGGCGACGTATCGCAAGGTAAGGGTTGCGCGACGCCTTCGTTGCAGGGCTTGAGCCGACGCGAAGAAGTGCGCGCTCTGGTGCTTACTTTGGTGCTTGACCTTGCCGCCATGTCAGGTAATCCTGACAGTGTCAGGGTTTCATGACACCTCGGAGGTGGGCGTGCTCGAGCACGATGGACTGCAGGGCGTGACGGCGCCGCACGCGGCATGGGAGCTGGGGGCGTCCCTGGCTGATCACTCCGTGCCCGTGGACGACCGTGACGGGGTGGCGGTGGCTCAGTTTCTGCGCATGGCCGCTGATGCGTGGGCCGCCGCAAAGACCGAGGAAGCCGCTGACCGTGCTCTGGAGCGGGTGAGGTTCTTGCGCCTGCTCGAGCGCGGGGCCGGCGTGGCGCTGCACGATGCTGTTGAGGATGCCCGGGGGAGCGGGGCCTCGTGGGCCGGGGTTGGTTGGGCGTTGAACACCTCCCGGCAGAGTGCCTACGAACGTTTCACCGACTGACCCTGCATTCGGTGCGGGTTCGCCGGCTGGTGAGACCGAGTCTTATCAGCTTTCGGCGCGTTGGCGCGTCTCGCAGGTCATCGGCTGCGAGACCTAATCGGCGTAGCCGTGTTACCGAACCATTCGGGCATCGGTGATGGCTGGAGCGGCGGGGTCAATCTGCTCGGCGCCATCGAAGTGGAAGCCGTTGCGGCGGTAGAACGCGACCGCTCGTGGGTTCTCTTTCGCTACCCACAGCATGGCGGGTGCTGTCCCGAGCACCTCATCCAGCAGGGCTTGACCCGCGCCACTGCCGTAGTGGGCAGCCAAGAGGTAGATCGCGTAGAGCTGGTGTGCTCGAGGCGGGTCGGTATCGCCATCGCGGGGTGAGGGCCCGGCCCAGGCGAACCCGAAGGGTTCACCACCGGATTCAGCGATGCGCACGGTGGAGCCTTCGTGTGGCTGGTGGAGAACCTGCTGCCACATCCGGTGTCGGAACTGCACATACTCGGTTGAGAAGAAGTCCTCCGGCAACAGGTGTGAGTACGCCTCTCGCCAGGTGGTGACGTGGAGCTCGGCCAGTGTTGGCGCATCCACAGGTCTCGGTGCCCGTATCAGAACGTTCATCCCGACAGGATGCCATGCGGGACCACCTGGCGTTTAGAGCAGTGCGCTGATGGCACGTCTCACAAGCGATGGGATGCGAGACGTCTCGTCCGGAAAATTTGCGCCCGCATGTTTCCGGGCTCCGGAGTGTCTTGCATCTATGTGCTTTATCCATGGGCCTAGAATCGTGTACTAAACATTGGTTGCGAGACACATAGGGGTAGACATGGGCAAACTTATCGGGTATGCGCGCGTATCGACGCGGCAACAGGATGCCGACCGTCAAGTGCATGACCTCCTGGCCGCGGACGTGCGGCGCGATGATCTCTATGTCGACCATGGAGTGTCTGGGGCACGTGTATCACGCCCCGCGTTCGATCGAGCGGTGGCTGCACTGGAGAGCGGCGACACCTTGGTCATCACCACCCTGGACCGTTTGGGCCGGTCCACCCAGAACATGCTGACCTTCGCCGAAGCGCTGCGGGGCAGGGGCGCGGGCTTGCGGGTGCTGAACCTCGGTGGGGGAGACGTGGACACCCACACTCCGATGGGGTCGATGGTCTTCACGGTCATGGCCGCCCTGGCGCAGATGGAACTGGAGATCAAACGTGAGAGGATCACCGACTCGGTCGCCAAACGCCGGGCCGCCGGCAAGGACCTGGGCGGGCGGCGGCCGACCTTCACCGATTCTCAGATCCGCAACGCCCTGCGCCTGGTCGAGGGCGGGGAGCCGGCCACCCAGGTCGCCCGGGACCTCGGGATGTCCAGGGCCACCCTTTATCGGCGGATTCGGGAGCTTCCGCAGGCGACGACGATCTGAGGCCGTCGGTGCCTGCATACAGCGTGATGCACATGAGGCACCTGAGCGGGCTTTTCATCGCGCGGGGTAAACGGGCCTGACAACCGCGCCTGATTGCGTGTGCTTCCCATGGGTGCACCCGGGCCGGCTTGAGGCTCCTTCATGACCGGTTGGCTCGGCCGGGGGGGCGGTGGCATCGGGGAAGAATGAGGTGGTTGTGTTGCCGTCGAGAGGCTCTTGTCCGTGAGTTCCGCCGCTGTCCTGTCCGTTCGTGAGCTGGTGTGTGGTTATGCCGGGGTGCCGGTGACCGCTGGGGTCAGCTTCGAGGTGGGTCCGGGGGAAGCGGTGGTGCTGCGCGGAGCCAACGGGGCGGGCAAGTCCACCGTGCTGCGCACGGCCGTGGGACAGCAGGCCCCGGTGAGCGGGGAGCGGTGGCTGAAGGGTGGTCCGGTGGTGGAGAACTCGCTGGTCTACCGGCGGGCGGTGAGCTGTCTGTTCGACGAGGACGCGTTCCTGCCCGGGGTGTCGGTGGGTCATCACCTGGAACTGGTGCTGCGCGGGCACGGGGTGGCCGATGCGCCCGTGGTGGCCGCTGGTGCGGTGGAGGAGTTCGGGTTGGGCGACCGGGTGGACGCCTCACCGTTCGCCTTGTCCTCGGGGCAACGACGGCGGGCGCTGCTGGCCGCGGCACTGATCCGCCCGTTCGAGCTGCTGGTGCTCGATGAGCCCGAACAGCGCCTGGACACTCTGATGCGTGCCCGTTTGGCCGACCGTCTGGTCGCCGCCCGGCAGGCGGGGGCGGGGTTGCTGATCGCCACGCACGACGCGTCGCTGGCGGAGGCGGTGGGCACCACCGTGCTGAGCCTCGACCCCAACGGTGCCTTACCACCGGTGGCCGCTGACGTGCCACGGGAGGGCCAGTCGTGACGGCTGGTGCCGGCCTGGAGCCTGCCGGGCCCGCCGAGATCGAGGTGTTCCTGCGAGCAGCCCGGGCCCGGACCCGCGGCCGGGCTCGAGGTGTGGAGCGGTTCGTCGATGCGTACACCGGGCTCTTCGTCACGGTGGTGCTGGTGGCCTGGGCGGTCGCAGGGGTCGTCGGTCTCGGTGCCTCCCTGGAAGAGCTGGTGGCCGCCGGTTCCCCCGGCGGGATGCTGCACCGCCCGGCCGCCTGGGCGGGGGCCGGGGCGCCGGTGCTCGGAGTCGCCGTGCTGCTCGGGGTGGCCTGGGTCGGTGTCGTGGACCTGTTGCGCGGGCTGGGGCCGGTCGGGGTGGCCCCGGAGCGTGCGGTGTGGGTGTGGCCGCTGCCCGGGGCCGGGGCGCAGGAACCGGTGCGGGCAGTTTGCCGGATGCTGGGGGTGGCGGCTGCGACCGGAGCGCTGTTCGGTGGCACCGCGTTGCTGCTGCTTCAGGGCACGGGGCTGGCGGCTGGGTGGGGTGCGCCGTGGTGGCCGGGGGTGGCGCAGCTGGTGTGCTGGGCCGGTCTGGGGGTCAGCGCGGTCGGTATCGCTGTCTGGGCACAAGTCGCCGGCGGGGTGTCGGACTCGCCGCGGTTCCGCCCCTGGGCAGGCTGGTTTCTGACCCTGGGGGCCGTCCTGGTTGTGCTGGCCGGGACCCGGCATGGGGGGCCGGGCCGGTGGGATGTCGTGCCGCCCCTGTGGGCCGGGGCGATTGCGGGATCACTGGCGGTGGTGGCCGGCCTGTTCTGGGTCTGGGTGCTGCGGTGGGCCCGGGCCCTGGACGGGGAGCAACTGCGGGCGGCCGGGGCACGGACCCGGCACCTGAGCAACGCCGTGTCCTTGTTGTCGAGCCAGGACCTGTCTGTGGCGCTGGCCCCCGCCACGGTGTCAGGGGTGCCGGGGCTGCCGGGAAGCACCCCGAGGTGGGTGTCCGGGCCGCGCACGGTGGTGCTGTTCGCCTCGTTCACCGCGCTGCGGACCAGTCGGTGGCGGGCCGGGCTGGTCGTGGACCTCGGGGTGACCGTGGTGCTGCTGGCCTCCTTCGCCCACACCGTGGTGCTCGCTGGCTGGGCTGCGCTGCTGGTGGTGGGATGCCGGGGGTTGGGCCGCGGCACGGCCTATCTGGGTGATCTGCGCGCCGGGGCCGCCGCCGAACGGAACCTGCCGATCGGCCCCACCGCAGCCGCCCTCGTGCACCTGGTGGTCCCGTGCGCGCTCAACGCCACAGTCCTGGGGGCCGTAGCCGTGCTGGCCGGGCTCGCGGCCGGCACCAGCTGGGCGGTGCTGGTGCTACTCGGTGCCGTGGCCGGGGTTGGAATCGGCGCGGTCGGCCTCTACCGCGCCCTGGTCCCGGAACAGGACCACACCCAACCCCCGATCGACACACCGCTGGGGCCGGTGCCTGTAGCCCAGCTGATCGGCTACAGCCGTGGGCTCATCTTGGCTCCCGCCCTGCTCGCGGCACCCGCCACCGTACTGCTCCACCCCGCCGCCTGGCCGGCGGCCCTGACGGCCGCCCTCGCCCTGACAGCCACCGCCGTGGCCCTGGCCATCAGCACGGACCGGAAACACTGAGTTCATCCAGGCCCGAATTGCGGGGGCCACGGCCGAGCGGAACCACACCTACCGGGCTCACAAGATGCGTTAGGGGTTCCCCTAGCGGTGGCCGTGAGACGCGCCCTTACGACGGTCCCGAAAGTTCTACGCCTACGGTGGGAGCCCCAGTTGAAAGGCGATACCCGGTGAGACGAGCCCTTCACGTACATCCGCTGAGCACCTACCTGGTGTTCCAAGCACTGACCGCAATGGTGGCACTGGCCTACACCGGTGTCCTGTCAGTGGACGGCATCGGATGGGCGACCTGGGCTGGGTACTGGGCGGTGCTGGGAACGGTCGGGTTGGTGTGGACCCAGCTGGCGTGGGGACCATGCTGGAAGGCCGGGGCCGACTACGGGCTGTCTGCGGGGGTGCGCATCGCGTTCATGGCCGCCACTGGCGCAGCGCTGCTGCTGCCGTTCCTGGTCTTGAATGTCGTCTTCGACACGGCGTGGTTCTTCTACGCCGTGTTCCTGGCTCCCTACGGGGTGATCGTGGGCACCTTGGGCGGAACGCTCCTCGCGGTCCGGGATCGCAACACCATGGCCGCTCTCCATGCGGATCACACCCAGGCGCCCCGTCTGCTTGAAAGCTGACGCCCGCCCGGCCGTGACCGCTGTCTGCACGGTGCGGTAGGTGTTCCTGCTGCATGCTCGAGACGGCACAGCAACTGATCTTAGGGGAAGGCTTCCACCGCGGTGACGTAGCAGTGGACCAGATCCAGCGCAGACCCATCCAGGCCGGCGTCCTTCTCCACGTCGTGTTCCATATCCGAGTGGTCGTGCTGTTGTTAGCCCCGGTTGGTATTCATTGCTTCGAGGATGGTGTGGGCTTGCTGGTCCAGGACTTGGCGCACGGGGGTCAGGGCGGGGCGGTCGATGGTGTCTTCGCGCTCTACGCGTAGCAGCCGGCGTCGGGGGACCTGATCGCCCAGCGCGAGGGCTTCCACCCCTTCGGGCAGCGGGGGGCGTCCGAGGCGGGGGACGAGGCTCAGTCCCAGGTGGTGGGCGGTGAGCTGGATCTGGGTCTCGTGCTCGTTGACCAGTCCGGCCATCTCGTAGGGGACACGGGCGGTCTCCAGGGACTGCTGGAGCCAGCGGGCGTAGATCCCGGTGGTGTCGGTGATCCACCGCTCCCCGGGCAGATCGGCCACCGTGACGGTCTCCCACCGGGTGGCCCGGTGGCCGGAGGGCACGATGAGGTCGACCTCGTCCACACCCAGCACGGTCGTGGCCAGGGCTGCGGGAATGGTGAGGGGTACCTGTTCCCACTCGTGGACCACGGCCAGGTCCACCTCCCCGTGGAGGGTCTTGTCCACCCCGTCCTCGGGGTAGGCCTCGTGCACCACCAACGAGATCTTCGGGTAGTCCGCGGTGATCTGGGCGATAACCGGGCCGATCAGTCCCCGGCAGGCGGTGGGGAACCCCGCCACGGTGACCTGCCCGGCCGGTGTTCCCTGCAGCTCCTCCAGTCGGGCCTGGGTGCGGGCGTCGACGGTGTCCATCTCCGTGGCGGCTGCGGCCAGGATCCGGGCCGCCGGGGTCGGGTGGAGGTAGCGGCCCCGGCGCACCAGCAGCTCGATGCCGGTCTCCCGGTGCAGCCGGGCCAGTTGCTGGGAGATCGCTGAGGGGGTGTAGCGCAGGTGCTGCGCGGCGGCGGTGACGGTGCCCAGCTCCACCACCGCCCGGAGGGAGCGTAGGAGCTCACGATCGAACATGAAGTAATGCTTACACATACCCTGGTGGACCTTTTGCTGGTCGTACAGGTACGCGGTGCCTAAGCATGGGGGTATGTCCTTCCACCGTGCACCGGATCGAGGTTCTTCCGCCGCTGTGGCTCTGCTGTGTGCGGGCATGGTGATGTCCGGGACCATCGGCTACTTCGTGGTCGAGTCCGGGGCCCCACCACTGGTGGTGGTGTTCTGGCGCTGTGTGATCGGCGGGTGTGCTCTGCTCGTGGTGGTCGGGGTGCGGCCGGGGACCCGTCAGGAGCTCTGCATGACGGTGCGGTCCCGGACCGGGGTCGTGCTGGCCGGCAGCGGGGTGCTGCTGGTCGCTAACTGGGTGCTGGTGTTCACCGCCTACGAGCACCTGTCGATCGGGGTGGCCACGGTCATCTTCCACGTGGAGCCCTTCATCCTCCTCGGGCTCGGGGCGCTGTTCCTGCACGAGCGCTTCAACCGGGCCACCCTGGGGTGGGCGGGGCTGGGGTTCCTCGGGATCGCGTGCGTGGCTCAGCCCTGGGCCGCGGCCGGGCAGGAGGCAGGTGCACTGCTGGTAGGGGTGGGCCTGACCCTGGTGGCGGCGACCGCCTACGCCGGGTCCATCGTCGTGGTCCGGGCCCAGCAGGGCAGGACCGGGTCGGCGCCGAGCCCGTTGGTGATCGTCACGATCCAGCTCATCGCCGGGGCCGTGATCACCTCCCCGTCCCTGGTGGTGGTCCCGCACCAGGTCAGCGCACCCGGCTGGGCGCATTTGGTGGTGCTGGGGTTGGTCAACACTGCGCTGATGTACCTGATCATCTACACCGCCTACCCCCGGCTGGGGACCGCGACCATCGGGGTGCTGGCCTTCGTGTACCCGGCGGCGGCGGTCGTGGTGGACCTCATCGCCTACGGGACAGCCATCACCACCGCCCAGTGGGCCGGCTTCGCCGCGATCACCGCAGCTGGCATCGGGCAGGTCCTCACCACATCACGGCACCTGCAGCAGCCCGACGGATCCACTACCTTGACCAATCCAGCACCAGAACATCGGAAGTCTGAGCTCGTGCAGCCTGCGAAAGAGTGAACAACTCCGTCCCCCACCATGTGCGCATTGAATTGGGGCGCCGTCCATGCCTTCCGCCCACGGTCTCGGCTTGGGAAGCACGTGCGTCGTATCGGCATCCGACCCTCGCATACGAAAGAGGAAGCACTGATGACGTTTTCAACCCTGCTGGCAGACCTGCTCTGGCCACTGGTGGTTTTCGGTGGTCCCCTGGCCCTGTTCGCCGCTATCGGCACAGCCTCGTGGCCAGCGCGCGAACGCACCCCACTGACCCAGTGGGGCTGGGCAGACCTGTACAGCAACGTCCGCCGAGGACTGCACATCAGCTCCGAGAACCCCCTTCTGGGACGATTGATGAACGACACCGTCGAACCGGAAACCCAGCACCCCACCCATCCGCCCCAAACCACCCAAGACTAGGCTTTCCCGCCACCTTCACGGGGACCAATTCGAGTGATGCAGTTGCGGTTCCTCGGCAGCCCAGTGTTCAGTCTGCTCCGGTCGATCCGTTCAGTTCCTCCTGTCGCTCATCAGCTGGCCACCTCTGTCTACGATGAATGCATGCTCGATGACGTCTTCTTCCGAGAACTGACGGCAGCGGAGAGCGCTTTGCTGACAACCGCCACGCTCGAAAACCTCAACTGGTGCGGGGAGCGGTTCTCGGCGATCGATGTGAGCACGCGATCGGAGTTCGTCCACTACACGATCCTTGATCCGTACCGCGGGGACTTCGGGTGGGTGGCGGAGGCCGGCAATGAAGCCATCGGCGTCGTATGGGCCCAGCACTTGCCCCCGGATGACCCCGGCTACGGCTTCCTCGACGAGGACACCCCGGAGGTGAGTCTCTGGGTGCGGGAGGACTGGCGTGGCCGCGGACTGGGCAGAGCACTTCTGCGTCGGGCTCAGGACGATGCGCGGACTCGGCAGGTGCCTCGGATCAGTCTTTCTGTGGAGGCTGACAACTACGCCAAGAAGCTTTACCTGGCTGAGGGTTTCGTGGACGTCCCCGGCCGCGAAGCCGATGGCGTCATGGCTTGGAGCCCATAACGATCACAGCGCCATGACTGGTCAAAGGGCACGCCACGATGTGAAGCCATGGCTGCCGCAGTAGGAGTTGGGCTCTCTGCCGGTAGCAAAAAACGGGTCTCCACTGCCATCGATGAGTACGCGAAGCTCTATCAGTCCCTGTGAAACCGTCGCTGGAGAGTGTGAGACCTCTGGAGCACCCCGGCAGGTGCAACTCCTCACTTTTCACGGGGCCCTAATAGTGTAGCCGCATTTTGTGCTACACTATGGGTATGGGAGTTGAGTGGACGCACAGCGCAGGCCGACATGGCATTACTAGGCAAGATGCCCTGTACGCGATGACGCACGCCGAAGTCAGCGCTGAGGTGGAGGGGCGTCCTGGTGAGGTGACGGTCGTCTATGTGGGGCACCCGCACGGGCAGACGGAGAAATACCTCGAAGTCATCGCCGCCCACCGTCCACCACGTGACCTGGTGATCTTCCACGCGATGGAGCTCACCGACCTGTACCGGCATCTGCTCTACGAAGGAGAGTGACCCTCATGGGTGATTACGACGAGCTGGCCCGGCACGCCGAGCACGGCGGTCTGAGCGTGAAGCCGGGCACCGTCCGGCGCGGACCGGAGGCGGCCGAGGCCGCCCGGACCGCCTTGATGGCTGCTACCGGCACGACGACAGCTGAGGAGGCTACCCGTATCGCGGTGGGCCGGCCCGCGCTGGGCCAGGAAGGAAAGTCCCCAGTGGTCCGCGCCCGCGTCCCACAAGCACTCAAAGACCGGCTGCACCAGATTGCGCAGGAGCAGCACCGCAATGAGTCCGAGATCGTGCGTGAGGCACTGATCGCCTACATCCGTCTCGGTGAGGGGGCATCAGCCACAGTCGATCAGTGACAACGCCGGCCACGGCGCCGCATAACCGGACCGGATCAGCGGAGCCGCAACCCCGAGCGCACTCACCACTAGCCGCCTATGTGCCTATGTGCCAAAAAGACACATAGGCACATAGGCACAGTGAGGCCGAAGTCCTCAGCACTGCACGAATACAAATGGAGGAGTTGCCATGCCCAGCTACACCTACAAAGACGGCGAACTGGTGGAAATCCCCGACGTCGTCATCACGGAGTCTTGTGAGCTCTCCGAGCCGATCACCGTCACGGTGGTCATCAAAGCAGGGGCCCATGTGGTGTCTCTGGCGGAGCTCACCGGATCTGTCAATGTAGAGAGCGGGGCATCCCTTGATGCCAAGGGGCATGTCATGGGAACCGTCAATGTTGCCGCTCATGGTGAGGCGACGTTCCATCAGCAAGCGTCGGGCACGCTCAACATCAGCCAGGGTGGGCGCGTGCGCCTCACGGAGACATGCGTTGCCCTCGGGACGATGAACATTGACGGCGAGTTGGTCAACGAAGGAGTTCGAGGCGTGCAGGTGCATGGCACCGGCACTGTTGAAGACCGCCCGGGCTCTACGGTGCGGCAGCCGGATGAGACATGGCCGGATGGCACAGTCGTCTACAGGGGCTGAACGCTGACTCGGTGACCATAGTGGCCGGTCCGCCGACGAGGGCCGGCCACAGCTTCCAAAATCCCGACTCGAAATCCAGGACTCGATACGCCATGACTCAAAAAGCTCACAACAGCCTAGATTCGAGTCACCCCAGCCGCCTCATCGGCTACGCCCGAGTGTCCACCACCTCCCAGAACCTCGATGTGCAGCTGCGCGCGCTCACCGAGGCTGGAGTGCCGGCGGAGTTGGTCTTCACCGACAAGATCAGCGGCACCCAGGCAGAGCGCCCCGGACTGGCCGCGCTCATGGCCGAGGCGCGGGAGGGGGACACCCTGGTGCTGTACTCCCTGGATCGGCTGGGTCGGTCCCTGGTCCACATGGTCACCACGATTGATGAACTGATCCGCCGCGGAGTCGCGCTGCGCAGTCTCACCGACATCATCGACACCACCACCCCGGCCGGGCGCTTCCAGCTCAACGTGTTCGTGGCGATGGCCGAATATCAACGCGCACTGATCGTGGAGCGGGTCCAGGACGGGCTGGAGGCCGCCCGGGCCCGAGGGGTGCAGCTGGGCCGCAAGTCCCCGATCACCCCCGAGCAGGTGCGCGCCATTCACCGACTGCACCGGGCGGGGCTGTCCCACTACAAGATCCACCGCCGCGTCGGCGTGTCCAAGGGGGCGGTGGGCCGGGTGCTGCGCGGAGAGATTAAGTCCCTGGCGCATGTGAGTATCGAGCTGCCCGAGGACGAGATTGACGTCTGGGACGCCGAAGCACTGGCAGCCACCAGCGAAGCCCCCACACCGACAGGAGAGACCGGTCATGGCCCGCCTCGTGATCCTCTACCTGTTGTGGTGGGTGCGGCTGCTCTACCGCATCGGCCACGCGATAGCGCACTGGGTGCTGCGCATCATCCCGATGCCCTCGGCGCTGCGCCACCGTGTGGCCGGCACAGTGGCCATCACCCCGTACCTGTTCTGGGTGTGGACCGTGGTGGGCATCAACGACAACACCTGGCCGGCGATCGCAGTGGGTGGCCTGATCACGGGCCTGCTGCTGCTGTTGGTCCACCGAGCGGAGGCCCGCCGTGCAGTCCGCGGACGTTGAACGCTTCTACTCCCACGTTCTGAAAGGACCGGAGTCCGACTCATGCTGGTTATGGCTCGGGGCGATCAGTGACGACGGCTACGGCCGCTTCTGGCTACCCACCGCAAACGGTCAAAGAGCCGTTGCCGCTCACCGCTTCGCGCTGGCCACCGTCCACGGCGGGCTGGCCGCGATCGAAGGGCAAACGGCGCTGCACTGGTGCGACGTCCCGCTATGCGTGCGCGCCTCCCTGGAACCGTCCACGCACCTGCTGTTAGGCACACGGTCGGAGAACATGGCCGATCGGGCGATGAAGGGCCGGATGCCTTCGGCCACCGCCGCCCGGTGGCGCCGGCTGTCGAGGGCGGAACGATCGGCCCGGTCCCGGCAGCTGCGCGAGGAGTTGAAAACCCACGGGTGGGACGAGGACGTGGTGCGCGAGCTGGTGCACGGCATCGACCCCGACCACCCCACCCTGTTCTGACTCAGCAAGTTCTTGCTGAGTCACGGCGCGCATTCACTGCCCCTTGCAACGCATTAGGTCCTGGGCCAGATCGCGGACGGCAACCTCACCGTCGCCAGTGTCAGTCACCAACACGCCCTCGGATGACCATTGCTCTCCTGGCCATTCCACCACGATGCCCCAGAACTCACGGCCGGCAACCTTGGGTATGCAGGATAGGAGTCCAGGCACTGCCGATACGAAGAGCATCTGACCGTGACTGCCATCCGGGAAAGGCGTCAGGTTGGTTGCTCCTGGGTGATCGCTCACCATCTGAGTCCACCGTGCAGTCTGTCGCTCGTAACCGGCCACCATTAGAGGATTGCCGATTGGAGCAGCCTTGCCCCAGCACACGTCCCGTAGGTGCGCTGCGGCCTCACTGGTGAACAGATGCGGTGCCACCCGGCAACCGGCGGCAAGTGCCATCTTCGCCACCATCCGCCCCCACAACCGCATATCTATCTCTAGCGTGGTCTGAAACCACTCCCCGCCGAGGCTGACTGGCTGGGCAGCGCTGATGAGTCGCTGAACCTCACTGGGCGGAAACTTCTTGGAGAGGGCTTGCCGAAGTTGCCTCTCACTGCCGGTGTAGTAGCGAGCATCTTCCGTCTCCTCGACGAGGTGACGTGTCCGCACTTCACCGGTGATGAGATTCAATGACCCAGGTGCACCATTCGGCAACGTGCCCTCGACAGCTTGAACCTTGTGCAGCTGAACCTTGATGAGGTTCATGAGCGAGGTATTCCATTGAAGGGGCCCCTCTACCTCGCTGCCCAACTTCTGGTTGCAGTCCTTGCACGCCCGGACGGTGGCAGTGCCACCAAACGCCCGGCCGAAAAGGTGATCGGCCGAGCCTTGTCTATCCGCGCTGAGGAGGGTGAGGCAAAAAGGGCACTGGCGATCCCGTGTCTTCTCGGTGGCTCGGCCATTCGTCATTGCCCATCCTCCAATTGCCTCACCCTGTTGTCACGAACTAGTTAGGCCCCGACGTCCGCAGTCTCATGCTCAGGTGATTCCGTGGATGCCTGTTCACCGTTCGCCTCATTGGTCCCACCGTCAGCATCATCCTCGGAGGTAAAGGCGCCGGCCCCGGCGCTTTTGAGCAGGCCGCGGACCTCGGCCACGGACAACTCCAAACGCTGAGCTATCTCCGGCACCGTCACGCGCTCACCCTTCATGCCGGCCACCACTCGCACCTGATCCTCCTTGGCCCGCTCAGCCTCCTGCTCCGCTTTGGCGCGTATCTCCGTCATGCGCTGCTCAGCCGTCTCCATGATCTGCTCGGCCTCGCCCTGAGCGACGAAGAACTCCTCACCCAGTTCCAGCAACCGCTGTTCCCGAGCCATCGACTCCGCAGCCGCCCGGCGGGCCCGCTCCCGCGCCTCGGTCTTGGTCGCACTCTTACGCTGCACCATCACCACTCCTTTACATCAGCAACACCATTCCCTTCCATTGAACACCACCCACGCCCTAACGGTCATAGACCAACTTCTCCACCCCGACCGTTCCGCCGGTCGAGCCGGCGGCGCGCGAGAGGGCGCCTGCCCGGCGGCAGTGTTGTGAGCTGGGGTGGGGGCTGTGGACCGCTTCCGAGATTCATCCTCCGGTCTCTCCACCGGACCCACAGCACCCACCCCAGCTCGTGCAGGTTGTCCACACGAACAGCACGTGTGGACAACCTGGTTTCGCTTGCACCCAATCGACTGTGGGTGTGGACAGCTGATGCTCTGCGGTTCGTCCTCGTTCCTCGTCCTGCCCTTGGCATCCCCTGCCCACACCCACAGTCTCGTGGGCACAACCGCGTCACTGTCGTGACGGACTTTCTGGGTCGCTCCGATCCGATGACTCGCAAGCTCGCATCGGCCCTTCACGCCCTTTCAGACCGTCACACCTCATGCATTGTTGATAACCGAGGATGAAAACGCGCATGATTGCTTCCGTGATGACCGTCCACAAGCTCAGTGCTGGGGACGGTTATGCCTACTACACGTCCGAGGTCGCTTCCGCGGATGAGTTGCGCGCTGAGGGTCGGGAGCTGGGCGATTACTACACCGTGGAGGGCATGCCCCCGGGGCAGTGGGTGGCCCATTCTGAGGCCCTGTTGGGGGTGTCCGGGGAGGTCACTGAGGCGCAGATGGCCGCTCTGTTTGGGGAGGGCATCCGCCCGGACGCGGACCGTATCCTGGCCGCCGGCGGCACCACGAAAGATGTGGTTTTGGGGCGGCCCTATCGCCGTTATGCCACGGCCAACACGGAACTGACTCGCCGCCTGGACGAGGAGATCGCCCGGCACGAGCGCACCACCGGGACGGCCCCGAGTCGGGAGGAACGGCAGACGATCCGGGGCCGCGTGGGCGGACAACTGTTCCGCGAGACGCACGGGCGCGACGTCCGCGATAAGGAAGAACTGGGAAGGTTCATTACTGCCCAAACGACTGCCAAGCAGCAGGCCGTGGCCGGGTATGACCTGGTGTTCTCCCCCGCTAAGTCGGTCTCCCTGCTCTGGGCCCTGGGTGGGGACGAGGCCCGGAAAGCCGTGGAGGCGGCGCATAACGAGGCCATCGCGGAGACGCTGAGCTTCCTGGAGCAGGAGGCCACCTTCACCCGGCGCGGGTACAACGGGGTGCGCCAGATCGACGTGGAGGGCGGTTTGGTGGCCACCCAGTTCCGCCACTATGACTCCCGGAATGGGGACCCGCAGCTGCACGATCACGTGGTGATCGCCAACAAGGTCTTGGGCGCTGACGGGAAGTGGTCCTCGCTGGACGGGCGCACCCTGTACCGGATGAACGTGGCCGCCTCAGAGACTTACAACGCGAAGGTGATGGAGAAGGTCACCGCCGCCCTGGGGGTCGCCGCTACACCGCGCATGGCTGGCGGGAGCGAGCCGATCTACGAGATTGCCGGGGTGGACCTGGACGCGATCCACCACGCTTCCTCCCGCCGGGCCGACATTGCAGCGACCGTGGAGCGGCTGCACGCGGAGTTCACCGACCGCCACGGTTACGCCCCCAATGCCAAGCAGAAAATCGCCCTGGCCCAGCAAGCCACCTTGGAATCCCGGCCGGCGAAGAAGTCCGCGCGGCGCCTGTCCGAGCTGGTCGAGGAATGGGGCAAGGAGTACGGGCAGCAGGTGCAGATGCCGGTCGGAGACGACCTGCTGGCCCACGTGCGCGCCGCCGCGACCGGGTTGCCGGCCGGCCCCGACGCCACCCAGATCAACGTGGCCGAGCACGCCCGCTTGGTGGTCCACGAGCTGTCCCAGAAGCGTGCCACCTGGAGCGTGAACCACGTGCAGGCGCAGACCCGCCGGCATCTGAAAGAGACCATGATTGGGCGCACGGTGCCCGATGAGCTGGTGGCCGCAGTCGTCAAAGAAGCCACCACCACGCACAGCCTGTCGGTCACCCCGCACGCCGATGTGCCACGCCTGGCCGAGTTCACCCGCGCCGATGGCACGAGTCAGTTCATCCGTTCCGACGCCCAGGTGTTCACCTCCCGCGAGGTCCTGGAAACCGAGCACCAGGTGCTCGCCGCCGCCCAACGCACCGTCATCCCGGCCGTGTCGGCGGAGCGGTTCGAGGAGGTGCTGGCCGCCCACACCGGACCCCTGAGCGACGGGCAGGTGGCCTTGGCCCGGGCCTTCGCCACCGACGAAAAGCTACTCAGTCTGGGGATCGGCCCGGCCGGTGCCGGCAAGACCACCAGCCTGTCGCTGGCCGCCGATGCGGTGCGGGCGTCCGGCGGTAACGTCGTGGGCCTGGCGCCCACGGCGGCCGCGGCCGCCGTCATGTCGGAGGACATTGGGGCCCAAGCCACGACCATTGACGCTTTCCTGATCGCTCACCGCACCGGCCGCACCGGAGCGGCCCAGTTGCACGCCGGGGACGTGGTGATCCTCGATGAGGTCGGCATGGTCACCACCCCGAAATTGGCCGAGCTCGTGAGCGTGGCGGCCCGCCACGGGGCCGTGGTGCGCGCCATCGGTGATGACCGCCAGCTCGGGGCGATTGGCTCCGGTGGGGCGCTGCGGCTGCTGGACAACGAGGTGGGGGCGACTCGCCTGGAGGCCGTCCACCGCTTCCGCACCGAGGGTGAAGCGGCCGCATCTCTGGCGCTGCGCGAGCCCCCTGCCGTAGGCGCGGACGCCCCGTGGGCCTGGTACATGGACCACCGTCGCGTCGTCGCCGGGGACACCGAGGCCATGACTGACACCGCGCTGCGCGCCTGGATCAAGGACACCGAGGCCGGCAAGCGGTCCCTGCTGATCGCCACCGACAACACCACCGTGACTGACCTGAACGCCCGGGCTCAGGCGGCCCGGATCGCCACCGGTCAGCTCGATGCGTCCGGGGATTCTGTGGTGCTGCGCGACGGGCTGACCGCCCACACCGGGGACGTGGTGGTGACCCGCCGCAACGACCGGACCTTGCAGCTCAACGGCGGTAAGGACTTCGTGAAGAACAACGATGTGTGGACCGTGGAGAAGGTTGGGGCGGACACCGCGACGCTGCGGCACACCGGCCACGGCGGCAAGATCACCCTGGACGCCGAGTACCTGGCCCGGCACAGCCAGCTGGGTTACGCGGCGACGGTGCACCGGGCCCAGGGCGCGACCGTGGACACCGCCCACGCGATCGTGGACTCCGCCACCGACCGTGCCGCGGCCTACGTGGCCGCTACCCGGGGACGCGAGAGCAATCAGCTCTATGTCGCCCTGAGCGACGGTCAGAGCCGGGACGAGGTGCTGGAGGCCATCGCCGGGGCCTACGACCGGAACCTCTCCGCCCACGAAACCGTGGCGGCTGAGGCCATGCGCAACGGCGACGTCGCCACCCTGAGCGAGGTCTACCGCGAGACCGCCGACGCGGCCTGGACGGCCAAGACCCGTGCGATGGCCGTGGACGTCCTGGGCGCGAACAAGGCCGCGGACTTCACCAATAGCGAGGCATGGGGTGCGGTGGCCACGCACCTGCACACCGCCCAAGAGGCCGGCATGGACCCTGCCGAACTCCTGAACCGGGCGGTGAACCAGCGCGGCTTTGGTGGGGCAGAGGACCCGGCCGCGGTGCTCGCCTGGCGGCTGGAGCAACAGATCGAGGCCGCCCAGCGCGTCCTGGACAACACCGACCGCCGGCCCCTGGGCAACCTCACCGACGAGCACCTGGAGCAGCTGGCCCAGCGCACCACGGCCGCCCAGGCACAGCCCACGGTCGAGGACCCGGGATGGACCTCTCACCCCTACGCGCTGGTGCCCTCGGACCAACTGGCTGAGGCGAAGGCCAGTGCCGAGGCCGAGAACCTGGCCCTGCCCCCGGAAATGTGGGAGTCCACCACCTCACTGCACCTGGACTGGATGACCCGCACGATAGGTGCCGAGCAGGAACGCCGGGCAGGGCTGTCCCCGGAGCAGGCGGCGGTGGAGCAGATCGCCCGGGGAGAGCGCACCCGCACCGACACGGGAGTGTCGATCGGGGAGGCGATCACCGCCGAACAACAGGTGCGCGCGGTCGCCGCCAAGACCCCCGCACCGGTCCCCGTGCAGGACGGGCGGCGGGTCAGCGAGCACCTGGCCCCCACCCCGTTGATCAACGAAGCGCAGGTGCCGGCCCAGTATCGGGAGCAGCTGGAGCGGCTACGCACCCGGCTGGAGGAGCGCGTCATGGTGCGCGGTGCCGAACTGGCCGAAGCCCGCCCCGAGTGGACTACGGCCCTGGGCCCGGTGCCGGCCAAGCCCGCCAAGGCGGCCGAATGGCACCAGGTGGCCGCTGAGGTCGAGGCGTACCGCAACCGCTACAACGTCCCTGCCCACGAGACCGCGCTGATCCCCCAGGCCCACCAACAGGACCCGGCGGCGGCCGCGCTGATGGCTCGGGCCACCGCGCTGCACAAGCACTCCGCCCTCACCACCGCCGCACCGCAGACGCCCGAGCAGATCCACCAGGCCGTCGATGAGGCGCACGTGGCCGAACGGGTGCGCACCACCCCGGCGCCAGCTCAGGAGGCCGTGGAGGCGCTGCGCGCCACCCGTGGGCAGGCCGCCGATCCGCTGCCGGCCCCGCAGGCCCGGGAGGCCGCAGTCACCGCAGCCGCCACGGCTCCGGCAGTGGAGGAGCCCCGGCGGGTGCTGACCAGGGAGGAGCTGATCGCCCACGTCGTGGCCCAGCACCGGGCCCAGACCCAACAGGCCGCTCCGACCACCGATGCAGCTGCCTCCCACGAGCCGGCGTCCCCCACGCCGGAGCCGCAGAAGAAGGAGAGCCCCGTGTCCGAGAACTCCGAGCAGCCCCGCAACCAGACCTCTGGCCCCGCCTGGCACGCTCAGCACGCCCAGGTCGCCAAGCGCATCAAGGCCGCCAACCGCACCGAGCAGAAGGCCAGCCGCCAGGAGGACCAGGCCACCGCAACCCGCCGGGCCGCTGAAAGCGCCCAGCGCGACAGTGGTCGCAGCCTCTAAAAGGGGTGGCTTGTGAAAAAGTGAAATATCCGACGCTAAGGTTTTGTCGGGCGTCGTAGTGGCCTGTATTTGCCGGGTTTGATGTGGTTGGTGCGGGGCCAGGTGTAGTCGCCGGTGAGGTTGATGTGTTCCCAGCCCAGTGGTGAGAGGAACCGCAGGAGGTCCGGGTCGATGTCACCGCCGTTGCTGGTCAAGGTGGCGACCGTGCGGTCCAGGTAGACCGTGTTCCAGAGGACGATGGCTGCGGTGAGAAGGTTCAGCCCGCTGGCGCGGTAGCGCTGCTGCTCGAAGGACCGGTCACGGATTTCGCCGAGCCGGTTGAAGAACACGGCCCGAGCGAGGGTATTCCGGGCCTCGCCCTTGTTCAGGCCGGCGGTGACTTTCCGGCGCAGGCCGGGGTCCTGGAGCCAGTCCAGCAGGAAAAGGGTCCGTTCCAGTCTGCCCAGTTCCCGCAGGGCCAGGGCGAGCCCGTTTTGGCGGGGGTAGGCGCCGAGTTTGCGCATCATCAGGGACGCGGTTACCGTGCCGGTTTTAATGGACGCGGCGAGGCGGAGGATCTCGTCCCAGTGCAGGGCGATCGTTGTGGTGTTGATGCTCCCGCCGATCAGCGGCGCCAACGTCGCGTGTTCGTGTCCGTTGGTGGGTGTGTAGAGGCGGGTATCACCGATGTTGCGGATTCGTGGTGCGAACCGGTAGCCGAGCAGGTGCATGAGAGCGAAGAGATGGTCCGTGAATCCGGCGGTGTCGGTGTAGTGCTCCTGGATTTGCAGTTCAGACTCGTGATAGAGCAGCCCGTCCAGGACGTAGGTCGCATCACGGTCGCCGACGTTGACGAGTTTGCTGTGGAAGGGCGAGTACTGGTCCGAGACGTGCGTGTAGACGAGCCGGCCGGGTTCGGCACCGTACTTGGGGTTCACGTGCCCGGTGGACTCGGCTTTGCTGCCGGCCCGGAAGCGTTGCCCGTCCGAGGACGAGGTGGTCCCGTCTCCCCATTGTGCGGCAAAGGGGTGGCCGTGCTGGGTGTTCACGAGTTCCGCCAGCGCGGCGCTGTAGGTTTCGTCCCGGATGTAGGAGGCTTGGTGGCGGTTCAGCTGGGCGTAGCTGACGCCCGTGCAGGATTCGGCCATTTTCGTCAGACCCAGGTTGATCCCGTTAGCGAGGATCGCGGTGAGCAGGAGCTGCCTGTCCTTGGACGGCTGGCCGGATTTAAGGCTGGTGAAGTGGCGGGTGAATCCGGTCCAGGTATCTACTTCCATCAGCAGGTCGGTGATCCGGATCCGCGGGAACATGGCACTGGCCTGGTCGATCAGTGGCTGCGCGTGTGCGGGGACGATCGTCTCCAAAGGGGTGATTTTCACACCTTTCTCGGTGACTAGCACCCCGGGGAGTTCGTCGCGGGCGGCGAGGTTGTTGACTTCCTTCAGCCGTTCCTGAAGAAGGGCAAGCCTGCCCTCGAGGTACTGGATGCCTCCGTCGGTGGTGATCAGAGGCAGCTTCCCGGAGTTCTTTATCCCGGTGTAGTCATCGCTGGCAAGAAGGTAGTCATCGAAGTCGCGGAACTGACGGGATCCGGTGACCCACATGTCTCCGGAACGCAGGGCGTTCTTCAGTTCCGCGAGGGCGCAGAACTCGTAGAAGCCCCGGTGGAAGCCGTCGTCGGTGAAGACCAGCGGCTTCCACCGGGGCCTGATGAACGAGGTGGGTGCATCCTCCGGGATTCTCCTGGCGCCGGTGGTGTTCAGGGCTCGGATGAGGTTGATCGCGGCCAGCAGGTCCTGTGCCGCGGGGGCTGCGTGGAGGTCAAGGGCGGCAAGGAACGCCGGCGTATAGCGGCGCAGCGTGGTGAAGTGTGCGCTGACGAGGGCCAGATGATCTTCGAGGGCCGGCCGGGTCAGTTCCTTCGCCTGGGCGATGCTTGTCGCCAGAGATTCCCAGCCGATGGCCGTTTCGATCGCGGCGAAGGGATCTTCACCGTTTTCTTTGGCCTCGATAAGGGCGTCCCCGAGCCTTGAGTGCATACGCATCATCGCTGTGACTGTGGAGCGGGACGCAAGCGTGGCCTGGTTTTGTTTGTTCTGCGCTGTCCGGATGAGCCGGCCAATGATCCTGTCGTGCAGATCGATGATTTCGTCGGTGACGGTTGCCATGCTTTCCACTGCCACGGCAAAGAGGGTCGCGTACCGGCGTGCGGGTTCGAACCTGGCCAGATCCGCCGCGGTCATGGAGGCACCTTCACGGGCAAGCTTCAGCAGCCTGTTCCGGTGAACCAGCCGGCCCGCCGCCCACGGGAGGTCAAGGGCACGCCAGGCAGTAAGCCGGTCGATGTGCTCGTTCATCGACCGTGCGTTGGCGCGCAGCGGTGCCTGCCGCAGCCAGCCGATTTCCGTCGATGAACTCTCAGGGCGACGGAGAAGCAACCCGTCCAGGTGTTTTTGGTGTTCGACCGAGAGGTGGCTTCCCAGGGTGGCGTAAATGTTCCGGTTTGCCTTGGTCAGGGCCTGTGCGCAGGCCCGTTCAATGACGCTGACGCCAGGCAGAGCGACCCTCCTTGTCCGCAGAAAGTCCCTGGCGCTCATCACCAGGAGCAGGCCCTTGTCTGTTTGCGCAGCCACATTGCCCACGTGCTCCACGAGCTGGCGGAAGTCTGCAATTCCGAACGTTGACATGCCCAGATACGCGCGGATCTCTCTTCCGTGCTCCTGCCGCGTTTCCTCACGTTCCCCGTAGTCTGTCCATGCATCAGGCGAAACGGCCAGACGAGAGGCCATCCATGAAACCAGCTCAGGAGCCACCTCAGTGTCCTCGGCCAGCGCGATTCCCGGGTGACGCAGCAGACCCAGCTGGATGGCAAAGCCCAACCTGTTCGCGTCCCCGCGGCGTTGCCGGATCAACGACATATCCGCCTCACTGAGCGTGTAGCGGGCTGCAATGTCCTCAGCTCTAGTAGGTATTGCCAGAATCTGGCTACGCTCGGCAGCTGTGAGCAAAGAACGCAGAGCCACGTCAGAAGTCCTTATCTACAACGTCATCGTGTCCCGCGGACATGCTGCCGTTCTGCTGCGGCGCGCAAGGCCCGTCGTTCATGGTTTGGCGAGGTGTCGGTAGATGGTGGGCCGGGTGACGCCGAACTCCTGGGCGATGTGCTCGACCGTGTGTGCACGCTTGCCGTCGGGCCCCTTCTCTTCATACATTTCCCGCGCCAGCCTGACCTGGCGGGGGCCTAGATGATTAATTCCTATTGGTTTCAGTGGTCGTAGGCAGTCAATGAGCGTTTGTTCGGCGCGTTGAGG
>NZ_JAVKPO010000022.1:0-22238 GCF_040980945.1 Kocuria sp. CPCC 204721 | reverse complement strand
CCCATCATGAGAAAGCCCGGAAGCACGAACCAACCGTCAACACATCGCACCACCGAAAGTGCGACAGAGCCGCTCTAACGGTGTAAGAGGCGTTTCCATGGTTAGTGGTTCTCCGCTGCCGGCATCCGGTCGGCGAAGGTGATGGCAAAGGCGTTCAGCGCCGGCTTCCAGCGTGTGACCCATCGTGTCTGCCCGGTGCCCTTCGGGTCCAGGGATCGCACCACGAGGTACAGCGTTTTCATCGCGGACTGCTCATTCGGAAAGTGACCCCGTGCCCGCACCGCCCGACGGAACCGGGCGTTGAGGGACTCGATGGCGTTCGTCGAACAGATCACCCGGCGGATCTCCACGTCGTAGTCCAGGAAGGGCACGAACTCCGTCCACGCCCCGCGCCACAGCCGGCTGATCGCCGGGTACCGGGCGCCCCACTTCTCCTCCACCTCTTCCAGGGCGGCCTCGGCAGCGGCAGCGGTCGGGGCGGTGTAGACGGGCCTCAGATCCTTGGCGAGCTCGTCCCAGTACTTCCTCGAGGCGTACCGGAAGGTCCCGCGGATCAGGTGGATGATGCAGGTTTGGACGATCGCGGCCGGGAACACGGCGTTCACCGAGTCGGGCAGGCCTTTCAGCCCGTCGCAGACCACGAAGAAGACGTCCTTGACCCCGCGGGACTTCAGGTCGTTGAGCACCGCGTACCAAAACTTTGCCGACTCCCCGTCGCCGTCCCCGGCCCACATGCCCAGGATGTCCTTGTGCCCGGCCAGGTCCACCCCGATCGCCGCGTACACCGGTCGGTTGCGGACCTGCCCGTCGCGGACCTTGACCATGATGGCGTCGATGAAGATCGCCGCGTAGACCTGCTCCAAGGGCCGGGCCCACCAGGCCTGCATCTCCTCGATGACGCGGTCGGTGATGCGGGTGACGGTGTCCTTGGAGACGTCGGCGCCGTAGACCTCGCCCAGGTGGGCGCTGATCTCTCCGGTGGTCAGGCCCTTGGCCGACAAGGACAGGACGACCTGGTCCAGGTCCGTCAGCCGCCGCTGGCGCTCGCGCACGATCACCGGCTCGAAGCTGGCCTGCCGGTCCCGGGGGACCTCGATCTCGACGGGGCCGGCGTTGTCGGTGATCACCGTCTTGGCCCGTTTCCCGTTGCGCGAGTTGCCCCGGTTCCGGCCTTGCGGGTCGCCAGGTTCGTAGCCGAGGTGTTCGTTCATCTCCTCGTCCAGGGCGGCCTCGACGACCATCTTGGTCAGCTGCTTCAACAGCCCGCCGGGGCCGGTCAACGCCGCCCCGCTGGCGCGGGCGGCGCGGACCAGTTCCCGGACGGTGTCCTGGTCGGCCGCGCTCAGCTGCGCGTTGTCTTCCGGCTCGTCACCGGGCTTCGGTGGGCTCACGTCCACCAGTGTCTCGATCTTCTCGCTCATGTCGACCCTCCAACCCCGAATGGGGTGATTGGGCCTCTTACACCGTTACTGCGATAGTCCCACTCGAGCATGGACGCGCTCAGACCGGAGGGTTTCACGGATGCGCCAGGGGCGCCCGCTGCTACAGGTGGTGGTCGTAGTTCTGGGTGCCGTAGTGGTAGCTCTCGGTAAGGCTCATCCACCCCGGGGGTAGGAGGACCCCGGTGCACCATATGTGCATCCCACGGTTCAGCGTCTGCGCAGGCTCGGTCTCGAGCCGAGCGGGCAGGGCGCCAGTGGTGCGGTCGCGTTACCGGATCAGACGGGGTCCGTGAGCCGGACGAGCCGTGCGGCGGTAGCTGAGGATAGTTGATGATGTGGAACGGTTCGGCGCTGGCTTCCAGGACCTGGGCGATGGTCCGGCTGATCGGGGCGGGGGCGGCTCATCAGGCGGACCAGCGACAACAGGCGCGGAAGGACCAAATAACCGAAGAACATGTGAAACAGCAGCTGCCCGTCGGCCCACCGGGTCCCGGCCGTAGGCCGGAGCAGACCCGCCGGGGGCGCTACTGCCATCGAAAGGTGGAAGTCGGCGCGCAACCGATCAAGTTCGTCTTGAGCTCCTTGCCGGGTGAGCGGTACCGTGTTCACCGGCTCCTCCTCGACGTGATGTCATCGCCGGGATCGTCCGTGGCTCGGCTTGGCTTCCAGGTGATGAAACGGAGCACCCGATCCCCGAGGGAGTATCTGAGGCTGATCGGGTCAAGGCCGGCTTGTCTCAGGGCTGGTTCGAAGGCTCCAGGTTCGATGAGCCGGTGCGGTGACCGGTCGGCCCAGTGCACCCAGGAAGCGGCGCGGGAGGCCAGCAGGTCGTATCCCACCAACACCCCGCCCGGCCGCAGGACCCGGGCTGCCTCACCCACCGCACGTTCCCACTGGATCACATGGTGGAGCATCAGGAAGCTCACCACGGTGTCGAAGGCCCCGTCCTCGAAGGGCAGCCGGGTGGCATCGGCCGGACGCGCCTGCGCCCGGGGGAATCGGGCCAGGCGCTGCTGGGCGGCCTGAACCATCACCGGATCGGCGTCGGTCGCGATGAGCCGCACCTGAGGATTGGCTCCGGCGATGGCTTCGGCCATGACCCCGCTGCCTCCGCCGATCTCCAGCACGTCCCCGGTGACGGGAAACCCTTGGGTCGCCCAGGGAACCATCCACCGGGCCACCACACTCCACGGCGCGCTGCGACAGAAGGAGGCTTCCAGGGCGGACATCCTCGGCATGGTCTCCACCTCCTGGTGCACCCGCATGGACTCGACAGAGCATCACAGCCCAGTGCGACACCAATGAACCGTCGTCCGGCCCGGCTCGACAAGGTCGGTGGACCCATGATCGCTGCTCATCCCAATCACCGCGATGACCTCCTGCAACCGGTCGCCGGTCACCAACAGCAGGGACCCTCCATCGGCGCAGAAGCCAGCCTGGTCATCGGTCTTCCTCGCCTCGAGACGTCCCCGCCCACCCAGACGTGCCCCCCGGGCTCCTGGACGGCGAGGGCGCCCATCAGGTGCCTGGGCTCGAAGGCCGCTGGCAGGGCTGTTCAGGCCCGGTAGGAGACCACGGTCATCATCCCGAGCTCGCCGTGGTAGATGTTGTGGCAGTGCACCAGCCACTGCCCGGGGTTGTCGGCCTGGAAGTCCACGGCCAGGGTTTCCATCGGCAGCACGTTGATCGTGTCCTTGCGGATCCCGGGCCCGGCCTGCCCGGCCAGGGCGAAGGTGTGCCCGTGAAGGTGCATGGGGTGGAACATCATCGACTCGTTGCGCATCACCAGCCGCACCCGCTCCTCGGGACGGATCTCCAGGGGGGTGTGCTCCCCGAACGGGACCCCGTTGAGGACCCACTGGCGGCCACCGTCGACCATCTGCAGGGCCAGCTCCAGTTCCCGGTCCGGTTCCCGGACCTCCAGGGCGGCGGCTTCGGTGGGGGCCAGATCGGTGTAGCGCAGCAACCGCCCCGTCAGCTCCCCCGGACGGGCACCGGGAGCCGGGGTGGCGCCGGAAGCGGTGCGCAGCACGGCCTGCGCCGGGGCCGCGTCCTTGCCTTCCGGGACCGCCACCACCGGGAAGGCCCCGTCACCGGTGGTGATCACCACGTCGTAGCGTTCACCCATCCCGATGATCAGAGTGTCGACCTCCACCGGGACCACGGGGAAACCATCGGTGTGCGTCACGCTCAGGCGGTGCCCCCCCACGGCAAAGCGGTAGGCGGTGTCCCCACCGGCGTTGATGATCCGCAACCGGATGCGCCGTCTGGGAGCGGAGGTGATCACGAACGGGTCCTGCGGCAGGCGCCCGTTGATCAGATGCCCCGGATAGGACACGTCCCCGGTATCAGCCCCCAAGGGCTGGTCAGCCGAGGGCATCGATCCCTCCATGTCCATGCCACCCATGCCCATGTGCCCCATGTCTTCCATGCCGGACATGCCACCCATGTCCATGCCCTCGCGGGCCATCCGCTCCACGATGGCCTCGGGGCTCTCCCCCCAGCCGTCGGTCCAGTCGTCGAGGACCAGCACGACTTCCTGGTCGTAGTCCCCCGGCTCGGTCGGGTCCTCCACGATCAACGGGGCCTGCAGCCCTCGGTCCAGTTGCGCCCCGACGTGGGGGTGGAACCAGTAGGTGCCCGGGTCCGGCACCACGAAGCTGTAGTCGAAAGCCGTGCCGGGGGCCACCGGGTCCTGGGTCACCCCGGGCACCCCGTCCATGTCGTTGCGCAGCGCCAGCCCGTGCCAGTGCACGGTGGTGTCCTCCGGGAGGTCGTTGACCAGCCGCACCTGCAGCTGGTCCCCGGCGCTGAGGCGGATCTCGGGGCCGGGCACGGTGCCTTCGTAGGCCCAGGTCCGTACCGTGCGGCCCCCCAGATCCACCGTGGCCGGGGCCGCCCGCAGCTGCCGGCGCACCACCTTGCCCGTGGTGGCCCGCCCGGCCTCGGCCGCCGAGACCGCCGCGCCGCCGGGTCCCACCGGGGTCGGGTCGCCGAAGAACCGGGTGCCGGCCAGGGCGCCACCACCGACCACCACCAGGCCCGCAGTCCCGAACTTCAGGAAGCGACGCCGGTCAAGGCTCTTGCCCTCACGGGAGGGGGACGATGAGGGCACGACAGGACTCCGATCCGGTAGGAACAAGGACAGAAGACGGTCCGGGGCCCATGTCCTGCACGAAGACCACGAACGACTTCCCCTACCACGGTAATTGCACAGAAGAAAGAAGTGACGGGTTACCGATGAAGATTCGTTGAAGATTCCTGCCGTGCGGTCTTCACGGGGTGTTCTTGGGCTACATCTAGAGGCAGGGATGGGCCCTGGTGCCCAGCGGACAAGGTCGGGAAGGAGCACCGTGGAATCCACCGCCTTTGGGGCCCCGGCTCTGCCGGAGGACCGCATGGGTCACCATTCCTGCGATGAGGCCGCTGCGGGCGGGGCGGGACAGCAGGACACGGCGGGGAACAGTGGGCGCCGAGGCACGGCTGGCGTGCTGGTGTGGAGTGCTCCGGAGGAGCAGTCGAGGATGAGATGCCGGTCGGTACGCACTTCCGCACCCTGGTCCGTGCAGCGCTTCTGGAAACGATTCCCTGTGGCGGGGGCTCAGGTGGTGGAAGGCCCTCTCTTCGGTGCCCAGGAGCCCGCGGGCAGCACGTCTGCACGCCGGACTCCTCGGCCGGTATCCGGGGGTGTCTGCAGCGCCGTGGCGCTGAGCCCCAACGCTTCTCCGACCACCCCACCCCACCGTGCTTTGCACGGCGGAGTACTCTCCGCCGTATGGGCTCTGGGCCGGGGAACTCGCAATGCCCCTCAATCATAAGGAGAACACCAGATGGCTCCATCGACTCTGCACACTGTCGTTGAAGTGTCCGGGCTGCACTGGGCCACCTCTGAGCCCGTCATCGAGAAGACGCTGCTGCAACGGCCAGGGGTCGTGTCGGTGGAGGCCAATGCGGTGTCCCAAACGGCCACGGTGACCTACGACCCGGATCGGACTTCTGTCGCTGAGATCACCGGCTGGGTGCAGGAGTGCGGGTACCACTGCCGCGGCGCGGCGGTGCCCGAGCACATCTGCGCGCCGATGAGCACGGACTCATCCGGAACCGGGGCACCCGTCCACCCCCACCACGCCGGGTCCGCCGGCACCACCGCAGCTGCGGTGAGGACGGCGGCGGAGGCGGGAGGCCGTGCTGGGCATGCGGGTCGTCAGGAGCATGGGCAGGAACCGGCCGGGGAACACGGCGGACACCTCGGCGACGGTCGGCGTGCCGCGCCGGCTCCGGGTGAGGTGATGGGCCATGGCGGGCACGGTGGGCACATGATGTCGATGGACGAGATGGTCCGCGACATGCGCAACCGGTTCCTGGTCGCGGCACTGCTCTCCATCGGGGTCACACTGTGGTCCCCGATGGGTCGGGACATGTTCGGCTTCGACGTCCCGGCCCCGTTGGGGCTGCGCGACGATGTGTTCGCGCTGCTGCTGTCGTTGCCGGTGATCTTCTACTCGGCCTGGATCTTCTTCGACGGCGCCTTCCGGGCCCTGCGGGCCCGGACCTTGGACATGATGGTGCTGGTGGCCATCGGGGTGGGGTCGGGGTGGCTGTACAGCCTCTATGTCACTCTCACCGGTGGTGGGGAGGTGTTCTACGAGGCGGCGACGGTCCTGGCGTCCTTCGTGCTGCTGGGCCACTGGTTGGAGATGCGGGCCCGGGGCGGGGCCAGTGAGGCGATCCGCACCCTGCTGGAGCTGGCGCCCCCGGCGGCGGTGGTGATCCGGGGGACCGAGACCGTGGAGGTGCCCACCGCCCAGGTCCAGGTCGGGGACCTGTTGCTGATCCGGCCCGGTGCCAAGGTCCCGGTGGACGGGGTGGTGGAGGAGGGCCAGTCGGAGATCGACGAGTCGATGGTCACCGGAGAGAGCCTGCCGGTGTCGAAGTCGGTCGGCTCCGAGGTGATCGGCGCCTCGATCAACACCACCGGCACTGTGCGGGTCCGGGCCACCAAGGTCGGTGCGGACACCGCGTTGGCGCAGATCGTCGCGCTGGTGCAGGAGGCGCAGAACTCCAAGGCCCCCGGGCAGCGCTTGGCCGACCGGGCCGCGTTCTGGCTGGTGTTCGTGGCCTTGGTGGGCGGCACCGCCACGTTCGCGATATGGCTGGCGCTGGGCGCTGCGGTGCCGACCGCGTTGCTGTTCGCCATCACCGTGGTGGTGATCACCTGCCCGGATGCGCTGGGACTGGCCACACCTACGGCGATCATGGTGGGCACCGGTTTGGGGGCCAAGCGGGGGGTGCTGTTCAAGAACGCCACCGCCCTAGAGACCGCCGCCCACATCGACACGGTGGTGATGGACAAGACCGGGACCCTCACCAAGGGCGAACCCGAGGTCACCGACGTCGTCGTGGAGGGCATCGACGAGCTGGAGCTGCTGAGCCTGGTGGCGGCGGTCGAGCGGGAGTCCGAGCACCCGCTGGCGACCGCGGTCGTGCGCCACGCCCTCCAGCGCGGCGCCCCGTTGTACACGGCCTCGGACTTCACCAACGTGCCCGGGCACGGGGCCGGGGCCGCGGTCCAGGGGCACCGGTTGCTGGTGGGCAACCGCAAGCTCATGGCCGACCGCGGGATCGAGCTGGGTTCCCTGGCGGGGGTGCGCGACGAGCTGGCCTCGACCGGGAGGACGGCGGTGCTGGTGGCGGTGGACGGGAGGGCGGCGGCCGTGATCGCCCTGGCCGACGCCGCCCGGGACACCGCGGCGGCGGCGGTGAGCGCCCTGCACGAGGCCGGCATCGAGGTGGTGATGCTCTCCGGTGACAACGAGGCCACCGCCCGGCGCATCGCCGGGCAGCTGGGCATCGACACGGTTATCGCCGAGGTCCTGCCCGAGGACAAGTCCCGCAAGATCGCCGAGCTCCAGGGCAGCCGGAAGAAGGTCGCGATGGTCGGTGACGGGGTCAACGACGCCCCGGCCCTGGCCCAGGCGGACCTAGGCGTGGCCATCGGGGCCGGCACCGATGTGGCCATCGAGACCGCCGATGTGGTGCTGATGCGCTCGGATCCGCTGGATGTGCCGATCGCCCTGCGGATCGGGGGCGGGACCGTGCGGAAAATGCGGCAGAACCTGTTCTGGGCCGTCGGTTACAACGTCATCGCCTTGCCCATTGCCGCCGGCGTGTTCGTGCCGTTCGGTGTCGTGCTCAGCCCGGAGATGGCGGCGATCTCGATGTCGGGCTCCAGCTTCATCGTCGCGGTGAACGCTTTGCTGCTGAAGCGGCTGCGGTTGCCGGAACCCCCGCAGCCGAGCCCTGCGGCTCGCACGGAACCGGCGCTGACACCTGTGGGAGACCGGTAACCCCGGCTCCCCGGTACGACCCGATCCTGACCCGTTCTCGCCGAAGAAGAGGAAGAGCCCGATGACCACTCCCGAAACCACGGCACCCGCCCTCGTGGGCCCACAGCCGTTGAGCGAGACCGAACTGTCCCGGTTGGATGCGTGGTGGCGGGCGGCGAACTACCTGTCGGTGGGGCAGATCTACCTCCTGGACAACCCGCTGCTGCGGGAGCCGTTGTCCGTGGAGCACCTCAAGCCCCGCCTGCTGGGGCACTGGGGGACCACCCCGGGGCTGAACCTGATCTACGCGCACCTGAACCGGGTGATCAAGGCCCGGGAGTTGGAGGCGATGTATGTGACCGGACCCGGCCACGGGGGCCCGGGGCTGGTGGCCTGCGCGTATCTGGAGGGGACCTACAGCGAGGTCTACCCGGGGATCGGCCGGGACACCGAGGGGTTGCGGCGCCTGTTCCGGCAGTTCTCCTTCCCCGGGGGGATCCCCAGCCACGTGGCTCCGGAGACCCCCGGGTCCATCCACGAAGGCGGGGAGCTGGGGTATTCGTTGATGCACGCCTATGGGGCGGCCTTCGACAACCCGGGCCTGCTGGTGGCCTGCGTCATCGGGGACGGGGAAGCCGAGACCGGGCCGCTGGCGGCCAGTTGGCACTCCAACAAGTTCCTGGACCCCGTCCACGACGGAGCCGTGCTGCCGATCCTGCACCTGAACGGCTACAAGATCGCCAACCCGACCGTGCTGGCCCGGATTCCCGAGCAGGACCTGATGAGCCTGTTGCGCGGATACGGGCACGAACCGTATCTGGTCAGCGGGAGCGACCCGGCCCAGGTGCACCAACGGTTCGCGGCCGTGCTGGAGGAGGTGCTCGAGGACATCCGTCGCATCCAGAGTCAGGCCCGGGAGGGCACCGCCCCGGAGTTCCCGCGGTGGCCGGTGATCGTGCTGCGCACCCCTAAGGGGTGGACCGGGCCCGCGGAGGTGGACGGGGTGCCTACCGAGAACACCTGGCGTTCCCACCAGGTGCCCCTGTCCGGTCTGCGGGACAATCCCCAGCATCTGCGCCAGCTGGAGCAGTGGTTGCGCTCCTACCGCCCCGAGGAGCTCTTCGACGCCGCCGGGGCGCTGGTCCCCGAGCTGGCCCAGCTGGCCCCGGAGGGCACCCGCCGGATGAGCGCGAACCCGGTGACCAACGGTGGCGCCGTGCTGGAACCCTTGCGGTTGCCCGATGTCCGCGACTACGCCGTGCCCGTGGAGTCCCCCGGAGCCACGGTTCACGAGGCCACCCGGGTGCTAGGCACCTGGGTGCGCGACGTGATCCGGGACAATCCGCGCACCTTCCGGCTGATGGGCCCCGACGAGACGGCCAGCAACCGGCTCAGCGCGGTCTTCGAGGTCACCGACCGGGTGTGGGAGGCGCAGATGCTGCCCACCGACGAGGGCCTGGGCCGCTCCGGGAGGGTGATGGAGGTGCTCTCCGAGCACCTGTGCCAGGGCTGGCTGGAGGGATACCTGCTCACCGGCCGGCACGGGCTGTTCTCCTGCTACGAGGCGTTCATCCACATCGTGGACTCCATGGTGAACCAGCACGCCAAGTGGTTGAAGGTCGCCGGGGAGATCCCCTGGCGCCGACCGATCGCCTCGCTGAACTACCTGCTGACCTCTCACGTGTGGCGTCAGGACCACAACGGGTTCTCCCACCAGGACCCCGGCTTCATCGACCACCTGGTCAACAAGAAAGCCGAGATCGTGCGCGTCTACCTGCCCCCGGACGCCAACACGCTGCTGTCGGTGGCCGAGCACTGCCTGCGCAGCCGCGACTACATCAATCTCATCGTCGCCGGCAAGCAACCCGCCCTGTCCTACCTGTCCATGGAGGAGGCGGCATTGCACTGCCGCCGCGGTGTGGGCATCTGGGAATGGGCCGGCAACGAACCCGCGACCGCTCCCGATGCCGCCTCACCGGCCCACTCCGGGACACGCGGTGGGCCGGTGCTGCCCGATGTGGTGCTGGCCTGCGCCGGGGACGTGCCGGCCCTGGAGACCCTCGCGGCCGTGGACCTGTTGCGCCAGCACCTGCCGCAGCTGGTGGTGCGCGTGGTCAACGTGGTGGATCTGATGCGCCTGCAACCGGCCAGCCAGCACCCGCACGGGCTGCCGGAGGCGGAGTTCGACGCGATCTTCACCACCAGCCGTCCGGTGATCTTCGCCTACCACGGCTACCCGTCGCTGATCCACCGGCTGACCTACCGCCGGACCAACCACGGCAACTTCCATGTGCGCGGCTTCCAGGAGGAGGGCACGACGACCACCCCCTTCGACGTGGTCATGCTCAACGACCTCGACCGGTTCCACCTGGTCATCGACGTCATCGACCGGGTGCCCGGTCTGGCCGAGGCCGCCGCCCCGTTGCGGCAGCGCATGGTCGAGGAACGGGTACGGGCCCGGGCCTACACCCGGGCCCATGGGGAGGACGACCCGAAGATCAGCGGTTGGCGCTGGCCCTCCGCCCCCACCAGCAGCGCCCCGCGCGGACAGGGGTGCTGCTGATGTACCTGGAACACCTGCTTCCGAGCCCGGCCCGCACGGATGAGGGGTATCGTGCGGTCGTCTTCGACATGGACGGGGTCCTCACGGACACCGCCGGGATGCACGCCCGGGGGTGGAAAGCCGTTTTCGACGAGGTCCTCCCCGAGCTGGGCGGCACTGGGCAGGCGCCCTTCGACGCGCAGACGGACTACCGGGCCTACCTGGACGGGCGCCCCCGACCCGAGGGGGTGCGCACCTTCTTGGCCTCCCGCGGGATCAGTGTGCCCGAGGGCGGGCCCGGTGACGGTGCGCAGCTGCTCACCGTCCACGGGCTGGCCGCCCGCAAGCAGGAGCTCTTCGCCGCGGAGCTGACCCGGCAGGGGGTGCGGGCGTTCCCCGACGCCCTGGTGCTGTTGGGCGCGCTGGTGGCCCGGGGGGTGCCCACGGCCCTGGTGACCTCCAGCAGCAACAGTGCCGCGGTGCTGGCGGCGGCCGGGGTGGGGCACCTGTTCACCGTGCGCGTGGACGGCACCGACGCGCAGCGGCTGGAGATGCCGGGCAAACCGGACCCGGCCGTCTTCCTGGAAGCGGCACGCCGCCTGGAGGTCCCACCGGCCCAGGCCGTGGTGATCGAAGACTCCACCGCCGGGGTCGCAGCAGCCACCGCCGGAGGATTCGGCCAGGTCATAGGGGTCGACCGCACCGGGGCCGCCCACGAGCTGGCGGCAGCTGGTGCCCATCTCGTGGTGGAGGACCTTCGGGCGGTGCCGCTGGTACCCCTGAGCGAGGACGCCGCGCCGGTGGAGCACCGAGGGTCGTGGTGCGGTGGGGCGGTCACCGCCACGACCGACGGGTGGCGGCTGGTCTATGACCGGTTCGACCCGACGCAGGAAGGCACCCGCGAAGCCCTGTGCACCCTGGGCAACGGGTACTGGGCCACCCGCGGGGCGGTGCCGGGCAGCACCGCCGACGGGACCCATTACCCCGGGACCTATTTCGCCGGTATCTACAACCGCCGCACCACCGATCTGGCCGGGCACCCGTTCGAGACAGAGCACCTGGTCAACGCCCCCGACTGGACGTACCTGAGCGTGCGCCCGGCGCAGGGGCCCCTGCTGCACCCGGGGTGCCCGGAGATGATCGCTCACCACCAGCTCCTGGATCTGCGCCACGGGGTGCTGACCCGCACCAACCGCTACCGTGACGCGACCGGGCGCACCACCCGGGTCACCTCCCGGCAGCTGCACAGCCTGGCCGACCCGCACCTGGCCGCCCTGGAGGTCACCGTGGAGGCCGAGGACTGGTCCGGGGAGCTGATCGTCGAATCCGCCGTCAACGCCGCGGTGTCCAACCGCAACGTGATCGCTGATCGTCAGTTGGCCGGCGAACACTGGGCTCCGGTGGAGTCCCGGGAGTTGGATGCGGAAACGGTGCTCTACGTAGCGGCCACGACCCAGTCCGGCGTCACGGTGGCCACCGCCGCCCGCACCCGGGTCGCCCCCGGCTCCGCTCAGACCGGCAGGCGCCTGGTTCCCGGCCACAGGCTGGGGCACGAGATCACCTTGGTGCTGCGTCCCGGGCAGCCGGTGACCCTGGAGAAGACCGCGGCGGTGGCGACCTCCCGGGACCGGGCAATCTCCACCCCCGCCCTGGACGTGACCTCGAAGATCGGTGAGACCCCCGGGTTCGCTCTGTTGCTGGGGGACCAGGAGAAGGCCTGGGCGGAGCTGTGGGACCGCTTCGGCATCAGCCTGGAGGACGGCCCCGCCCAGGAGCTGGCGCTGAACCTGCACATCTTCCATGTGCTGCAAACGGCCGCGGCAGCGGGCCTGGACCTGGACGCCGGACTGCCCGCCCGCGGCCTACACGGGGAGGGATATCGCGGCCACATCTTCTGGGACGAGATCTTCGTCTACCCCATGCTCACCCTGCGCCGGCCGGAGCTGACCCGGTCCTTCCTGCGCTACCGTCATCGACGCCTCGGGGCGGCCCGGACTGCGGCCCGGGAAGCAGGACTGGCAGGGGCGCTGTTCCCGTGGCAGTCCGGCAGCGACGGGCGGGAGGAGACGCCGAGAACGCTGTTCAACGTCCGCAACGGGCAGTGGATGCCCGACAACTCCCACCGTCAACGCCACGTCGGGCTGGCCGTGGCCTACAGCGTGTGGCAGTACTACCAGGCCACCGCCGACATCGGCTTCCTCACCGACTACGGCGCGGAGCTGATCATCGAGGTGGCCCGGCTGTTCAGCAGCCTGGCCGTCCACGACCCTGTCGAGGACCGCTTCGACATCACCGCGGTGATGGGCCCGGACGAGTACCACGACGGCTACCCCCACGCCCCCGGCCAGGGAGTGCGCAACAACACCTACACCAACGTCCTGGCCGCCTGGGTCCTGGCCCGCGCCGGAGAAACCGTCGAGCTGCTGGCCGGCCACGACTGCGACCCGCTGTGGCGCCGGTTGCACCTGGCCCACGAGGAGACCGCGCGCTGGGACCGGATCAGCCGACGGCTGCGCGTGCCCTGGCACGCGGACGGCATCATCAGCCAGTTCGAGGGCTACGAGGACCTGGAGGAGTTCGACTGGCAGGCCTACCGCGCCCGCTACGGCAACATCGGCCGGCTGGATCTCATCCTCCAGGCCGAGGGTGACTCCACCAACCGCTACAAGCTCTCCAAACAGGCCGACGTGCTGATGCTCTTCTACCTGTTCTCCGCCGAGGAACTGCGCGGACTTTTCGCCCGCCTGGGCTACGCCCTGCCCCCGGACCTCATTCCCCGCACGGTCCACTACTACCTGGCCCGCACCAGCCACGGCTCCACCCTCAGCCGGCTGGCCCATGGCTGGGTGCTGGCCCGCACCGATCGGGCCCGGTCCTGGACCCTGTTCGACCACGCCCTGCGGGCCGACCTCGACGACACCCAGGGCGGGACCACCCGCGAAGGGATCCACCTCGGGGCGATGGCCGGAACCGCCGACATGGTGATGCGCTGCTACGGGGGCGTGGAGACCCGGGCCGAGGCCCTGTGGTTGCACCCGGTGCTGCCCGAGGAGATGGCCGCGGCCTCTTTCCAGCTCCGGTACCGGGGCCAGCCGATCAGCGTCAGCCTCACCCGGCACACCATGGCGATGCGCCTTCATCCCTGCTCGGCCGCACCCATCCGGGTGTGTGCCGAGGGCCTGGAGAGAACCCTGAGCCCCGGCCAGGTCTGGAAGGTGCCGCTCACCGCGGTGGGCCCCCCGCCCCCCAGCGCGCAAGGCCGCGCTGCCTCCACCGTGGGGAGCTGAGGCCATGACCGACCACCACGCCGAGCGGTTCCGTCAGATCACCGAGGTCCTGGCTCGTCACGGACTGGGCTTCGGGATCGGGGCGGCCGGGCTGCACCGGTGGCTGCCGGTGGAGCACGGGCTGCTGGGCCACGAACAGCGCGAGGAGCCCTACACCAATCCCGAGCACCTGCGTCTGGCCCTGGAGCAACTGGGACCGGTGTTCGTCAAGTTCGGGCAGGTGCTCTCGACCCGGGCGGATCTGCTGCCCGAACCGTACCGGGAGCAGCTGTCCCGGTTGCAGGACTCCGCCCCACCGGTGCCCGGGCCGGTCATCACGGAGCTGATCGCGGGCGAGCTCGGCCACGCCCCTTCGGAGGTGTTCGCCGCCTTCGAGGAGACCCCTCTGGCCAGTGCGTCGCTGGGACAGGCCCATGCGGCCCGCCTGGCCGACGGCACCGAGGTGGTGGTCAAGGTGCGTCGGCCCGAGGTCGCCGCCCAGGTCCAAGAAGACCTGGAGATCCTGCAGAACGTGGCCGCACGGGCCAGCCGCTATTGGGAGGCCGCCGCCGACTACGACGTGACCGGCATCGCCGAGGAGTTCGCCGTCACGCTGCGGGCGGAACTGGACTACCTCGCCGAAGGGCGCAACGCCGAACGTTTCGCGGCGAACTTCGCCGGCAACGACGACATCCGCATCCCCCGGGTCTTCTGGGAGACCACCACCTCCCGGGTGCTGACCCTGGAGCGGATGCACGGGCTGAAGATCAGTGACCTGGCCGGGCTCGAGGCCGCCGGGATCGACCGGGCAGCCCTGGCGAGCCGGGCGGCCGGTGCAGTGGCCCAGATGGTGTTCCGGGACGGCTTCTTCCACGCCGACCCGCATCCGGGCAACCTCTTCGTGGAACCCGGCGGGCGCATCGCCCTGATCGATTTCGGCATGGTCGGGGACATCGACGAGCACCTGCGGGCACGTCTCGGGGCCCTGTTGCTGGCCCTGGTGCGCCAGAACCCGCGGCGGATCGCCACCGCCCTGGCCCAGCTGACCACCTCCCGGCACCCGGTGAACATCCCCGCCCTGGCCGGGGACCTGGCCCCTGTCGTGGCCCTCTACTCGGGGCGCCCCTTGGGCGAGATCCCGGTCGGGGGCCTCATCAAGGAAGTTCACGCGGTCCTGCGCCGCCATCATCTGCAGTTGCCGCGGGAGTTCTCCTTGTTGCTGAAGATGCTGTTGATGGCCGAGGGTGTGGGGACGATGCTGGACCCCCAGTTCCAGCTCGGTGAGGTCCTGCGGCCCTACGCCCACGGTCTGCTGCTGGAGCGCTACTCCCCCTCCGCCATCGCCGGACGCCTGTCCCAGGCAGGGACCGATGTCCTGGATCTCACCGCTGAGCTGCCCGAGCAGCTGCGCCGCGTCCAGGCCATGCTCGAGGCCGGGGGCCCCGAGTTGCACCTGCGCACCGCAGAACTGGACCCTCTCGTGGACCGCCTGGAATCGGCAGGCCACCGGTTGGGGCTGGCGATCCTGGCGGCCGCGTTCGTGCGTGGCCTCGGTGATCTGGCCGCCTCCGACCCGGTGCGGCGCCGGTCCTGGCAGCTGCCGGTGCTCAGCACGGGCCTGGGCGCGACCGGTTCCCTGGGCGCCTATCTGGCGTGGTCGGCGCACCGGCAACGACGACGCCGGCCCTGAGCACTGGCCAGCACCGATCCACACCACCGACCGCCGGTAGTCCCTGTTAGGAAAGGAACGAAAATGACCCAGAAGATCCGGGTGGGCGTCAACGGCTACGGGGTGATCGGCAAACGCGTCGCCGATGCGGTCACCGCCCAACACGACATGGAACTGGTCGGGATCAGCGACGTGGTCTCCGACTACCGCATCGCCACCGCGGTCTCCCGCGGCATCCCCGTCCACGCCTCCACCGCCGCAGGGGCAGCGGCGATGCGCTCGGCGCAGTTGCCCGTGGCAGGAGAGCTGCACCAGCTGCTCGGGGCCGTGGACGTGATCGTGGACTGCACCCCGGCCAGGAGCGGGGCCACCAACCTCGAGCACTACCGCGCCCACGGGGTCAGAGCCGTCTTCCAGGGCGGGGAGAAGCACGCCCTCACCGGCCACTCCTTCGTCGCCCACGCCAACTACGCCACCGCCCTGGGCCGGGACACCACCCGGGTGGTCTCCTGCAACACCACCGCCACGGTCCGCACCCTGACCGCGCTGCAGGGCGCGGGACTGCTGGCCAGGGCGCGCGGGGTGCTCATCCGCCGGGCCACCGACCCGTGGGAGTCCGATCACTCCGGGATCATGAACACCGTCGTCCCGGAAACGGCCATCCCCAGCCACCAAGGGCCCGACGCCCGGACGGTCGTGCCGGACCTCGACGTGGTGACCATGGCCGCGAAGGGCTCCCACACCCAGAACCACCTGCACTACTGGGCCATCGACCTCACCCGCCCCGCCACCCAGCAAGAGGTCCTCGAGGCGCTGGGCGCCATGCCGCGGGTCGCGCTGGTCCGCAGCGGCGAGGGGATCGTGGCGCCCAACAGCACCATCGAGCTGATGCGGGACCTCGGCCGGCCCCGCGGGGACATGTACGAGGTCGCCGTGTGGGCCGACATCCTCACGGTGCAGGGCGACGAGCTGTTCTGCACCTACACCGTCGACAACCAGGCGGTGGTCGTCCCGGAGAACATCGACGCGATCCGGGCCCTGGCCGGCACCGTCACGGACGGGGCCGAATCCATGAGCCGCACCGACGCCGCCCTGGGGGTGCGCGCGGACTTCCTCGCGCCCGCCCCGCACCCGGGCCGGCCCCACCCCGCGGCGGGGGCACGGTCGTGAACGCCGCGGAGACCTTCCGCGTCGTGGTCGGGGTGGACGGATCGCCCGATTCCCTGAGGGCTCTGGAGTGGGCGGTCACCGAGGCCCGGTTGCGCCAGGGCCAGGTCCATGTGGTGACTGCCTGGCAGCATCCGTCCATGGTGGCCGGCGACGACGAGCCGGACTGGGACCTGACCAGGTACGAAGCCAGGGCCCGGTTCCTCCAGGACGACGCGATGCGCAGCGTGCACGCCGAGCAGGAGGACATCACTGGCGAGGTGGTCCAGGGCCAGGCCGCCGCGGTGCTGGTGGAGGCTTCCGCCGAGGCCGATCTGCTGGTCGTGGGATCCCACGGCTACGGCGGCTTCACCGGCCTGCTGCTGGGCTCGGTCTCCAACCAGGTCCTCCACCACGCCCGCTGCCCCGTGCTCGTCGTCAGACCCCGTCACCCGGGCCGGCTGTAGAGCCGGGTCCGGCCCCGGTGGTTTCCGCAGCTGCGGATCCGGGGGTGGGAGGCCTCTCAGGTTCTCGTCGAGCAATCAGGCCGATCCCGGCTCTTCGCAGATGAGCGGGGTCGGGAGGTTCTCTGCCGGAGCGGTGGGGGCCGTGTCGAGCTGAGTGGGTAGGCGTCGAGGCCTTCAGGATGAAGGCGTCTACTCCGCATCCTTCGAAGGCCTCGACTGTGACCCAGCCTATCGGCGGGCACGCCTGTTGCGTGTCCGCGTGCACTCTCTTCGACCAGCCCGACATGCACGTGCGTGCCGCCGAACTCACCGACCGTGGGTGGGCACTGAGCGTGGAAACGCGCGGCCGCGAGGCCGCCTGCCCCGACTGCGGGGTCATCGCTGCCCGGGCCAAGGACCGGGACCGTGTGCTGCTGCACGACCTGCCCGCTCACGGGGTGCCGGTGCGCCTGGTGTGGAGCAAGCGCCGCTGGCGTTGCCAGGAGCCGGCCTGCGCCCGGACCAGCTTCACCGAGCCCCACCCGGTCGCCGCCCCTCGGGCCAGGCTCACTACCCGGGCCGTGGCCTGGTGCGCCGACCAGATCGCCTCCCACGACATCACCGTCTCTGCTCTGGCCGGGATGCTCGGAGTCGCCTGGCACACCGTGTGGAACACGGTGGCCCCAATGATCCGGGCCAGGATCGCCGACCCGGCCCGCCTCGAAGGAGTGCGGCGCCTGGGCGTGGATGAGCACATCTGGACCCACGTCGGGCTGCCGGGACGACGGGCGGTGACCGGGATCATCGATCACACCCCGGACGAGGACGGGCGCCCCCGGGCGCGGCTGCTGGACCTGGTCCCGGGCCGCTCGGGTGCCGCTTACCAGGGTTGGCTGGCGCGGCAGTCGCCGGCCTTCCGGGACGGGGTCACCACCGCGACCCTGGACCCGTTCCGCGGCTACGCCAACGCGATCCGTGACCAGCTGCCCGCGACTCAGGTCGTCCTGGACGCCTTCCACATCGTCAAGCTCGGCACTCAGATGGTCGATGAGGTCCGCCGGCGGGTGCAGCAGAACACGACTGGGCACCGAGGCAGGGCTGGTGATCCGCTGTACCGCATCCGACGGGCGCTGACCTGCGGGGTGGAGCACCTCACCGAACGCCAGGCCGCCCGCCTCGAGGCCGGCCTGGCCGCTGGCGACCCGCACGACGAGGTCCTGGTGGCCTGGCAGTGCTATCAGAAGCTGCGCGCCGTCTACCACCAGCCCACCTCGACCACCGGCCGGGCCCTGGCGGTGGAGGTCATCGACAGCCTGCACACCTGCCCCATCCCCGAGATCGCCCGCCTCGGGAGGACCCTGCGACGCTGGAGGGAAGAGATCCTGGCCTACTTCCACACCAATGGCGCCTCGAACGGCCCCACGGAGGCCGTCAACGGGGTCATCGAGACCATGCGCCGCGTCGCCCGAGGCTTCCGAAACCCAGAGAACTATCGGCTCAGAGCCCTCATGGCAGCCGGAGGACACCGACCCTGGAGAACCCCCTGACCCCGCTCATCTGCGAAGAGCCCCGATCCCTGAAGGATTCAGTGACTCAGACGGGGTGGTGCTCAGTGCTGCCGCGCAGCATCGAGAAGAGCACGTCGCAGCGTCAGCCGGCCACGGAGGATCACGCACTGTTCCCGTAACTGAGAGGAATGCTCCCCTGGGGTGTGGCACACCCGCTGCGCCCTGTGGCCAGAAAGGGCCTGGCTCCCCTTTCCGGTCAGTGACCGGAGGTGTGGCCGGGGCCGTGGGAGGGGACCGGGGAGTCCTCGCCGCCCGGGACGCCGCCTGGTGCGCTGCCGCTGATCAGCGGGCCGATGACGAAGGCCGAGAGCGAGTACAGGCCCGCGAAGACGACCAGACCGACGGCCGGCGCCCACCAGGTGTCGAACCTGCGGCGCAGGCGCAGCAGGAGGGGGACCGAGGCGGCAAGGCCCAGAACACCGAACACGAGGGTCCCGCCGGACCCGGCAATCAGCGCCGTCCCGGCGAGCACTCCCACGTGGTGCAGCACGTGCGGGAGCAGCCCCAGGGCCACGCCGATCCCGCCGATGGCGGAGTTCCACAGCGCGCGCAGGCGCCTCGGCCGGACCGCCGCAGCCTCTCCGGGGGTGCCCGCCTGATCGCTGACCCGGTGGTGGGAGAGATGCTCGTCCATCGCCGTCGCGCCCTTCCCTGCAACCGGTGTGCCGTCCGGGCCGAGTCTAGTCACGGGCGGTCCATGGGCAGGAGCCCGGTGAGCCACGGGGGCCGGTGGCTACCTGGGCAGGCGTCGAGGGCGTGACGGGCCATGGTCCCGGGCGAACCCTGCCTGGGACCGTCACCAGCGCCAGGGAGACCAGCACGATCACCGCCCCCACCGCGCTCCACACGGTGGGCCGTTCCCCAGGCAGCACCGCCGAGACCGCCATGGCGATCACGGGCACCAGCAGGGTCCACGCGCTGAGCAGGTCCAGGCGTGCCACCTGGGTCTGGCGGAACCAGGCGAGGAAGGCGGCTGCGGTCCCGATCAGCGACAGGAACCCCAGTGCCAGCACGAACCGAGGGGTCCAGGCGATGGCCGGGGCGCCCTCGACCGCGGCGGCCAACGCCACCAGCAGAAGACCGCCGATCACAAAGTGCCAGCCGATGGCGACCACCAGATCCGTTCCGGACAGCCTCCGTGACATCAGCGTTCCGGCGGTGACGGCCACCGCTGAGAGCAGCGACAGCCACGCCCCCTGCCCGCCACCACTAGCCACCCCCACCAGCACCAACCCGGCGAACCCGACCACCACAGAGGCCGCGGAACGCACGGACACGGCCTCACCGTAGAACCACCAGGCCGGCAGCAGGATCAGTAACGGCTGCGCGTTCGACAGCACCGCTGCCGCCCCCGTGGCCAGTCCTGCGGTCCCGGCGAACATCGCGGCGAAGGCCACGGTCACGTTCACCACCGCCATCGCCGTCAGCAGACCCCAGGACGGCCCCCGCGGCCGCAGGGGCCGTCGCTGCGCGGCGGCGACGAGCAACAACGCGGCCCCGGCGATCAGAGCACGTAGTGCCGCGAACCACAGCACCGGCGCGTCCTCCAAACCCCATCGGATGGCCACGAAACACAGGCCCCAGGCCGTCGTCACCCACAGCATGGTCCCCACCCGGGGCGCCCCTCGGTCCGGGGCTACCCTTGTGCTGCTCAGGAGCGGGCCGTCTGCCGGCGGAACCGGGGGAGAAACCCCGGCACCCGGCGGGCATAGTCCTGGTAGGCGGTGCCGAACTGGCGGACCAGGATCTGCTCCTCCTTGCGCGCCAGGCGCCAGTAGACCACCACCAGCACCGGGAACATCAGCAGGGTCAGCACCGTGGGCCACTGCAGCAGAAAGCCCACCATGACAGCCAAGAACCCTACGTACTGCGGGTGGCGGAGACGCGCATACGGGCCGGTGCTCGCCAGACGCCCTTCGTGCTGGGCCGCATAGAGCACCCGCCAGGCACGGTAGAGCAGGTACAGCCCCGCCCCGATCACGAGGTTGCTGAGCAGGTGCAGAGGATTCAGATGCGGATCCCCTTCCCATCCGAACAGCTCCTGCCACAGGTGCCCCGATCCATGATCCAGGGACTGCAGACCGGGCACCTTCTCGCCCAGCCAGCCCGAGAGCAAGAAGATCGTCAGCGGAATGCCGTACATCTCGGTGAACAGCGCGACGATAAACGCCGAAAACCCGCCCAGGGCGCGCCAGTCCAGCCTGGTCTTGGGCTGGATGAAACTGAATGCGAAGGCGATGAACACCAAGGAATTCAGGATCACCAGCCACCACAGACCGTACCCGTACTCACCGGACATCGCCGGCTCCTCTCTCCTGGAGGTCACCTCCGTGGCCACCATGGCCGCCGTGACCGCCGTGACCGAACAGGTGCATCACCAACATGGCGGCCACGAACACATACGGCAGGGCATCGGCCACGTGCAGCCAGTGAGCGGTGAGCAAATAAATCACGATGGCAAGGACCACCACCAGGATGCCGAGACGAACCGGGGAGCCCGGGCGGGAACGGCCACGGGTGGGTGATGGGTGCGGACTGTCGCTCATTGGACTTCCTGCCTGGTCGCAATCTCAAGAGCCTGCCGGTCCACCACCGGTGCAGTGAGTACTGAGGAACCCACGGGGCCGGCTGGCTCACCTGTGTCGTTACAACAGCGCTTCGGTGGTCTTGCCTCCGTCGGTGGTGCGCAGGACGGCCGAATCGGCCACCAGCAGTGCCTCCACCGTCCCCTCCTCGCTGATGCTCGCTCCCAGGGCGGTGATCTCCCCGATCGCCTTCTCGCTGGTGTCCCAGGTGTCCCCGGCGTCAGCGCTGGTAAGCAGGCGCCCGTCGATGCCGGCGCCGACGATGGTCTTCTCATCGGCCCAAGCCACAATCGACATCAGTTGCGGGGTGTCCAGGGTGTCCCAGGTGGTCCCGTCGTCGCTGGAGCGCAGCACGCCGTTCTCGGTGGTGGCCAGGACCGTGCCCGTGCCCGGGGCGATCGCCAGGGACGCCGGGGCGGAGGGGATCTCAAGGGTGTCCCAGGTGCGGCCGTCGGTGCTGGCGCGCAGCTGTCCGTCGAAGCCGATGACCGCGTTGGGGCTGGCGGTCAGGGCGTGGAAGTCCGACTCCCCGCCTCGGGAGAGCACCTCCCAGGTCTCACCGCCGTCGGTGGATTCGATCAGCCCGACCGGCTCGGGCAGGTCGGTCCCCATCCCGGGGTGGCCCGAGGCCAGGTAGCGGCCCTCGGTGAGGGTGAAACCCATCAGGTCCACGACCGGACCCACCTGGGTCAACTGCCGGCTCTCCAACCGGAACAGGCCCTCATGGGTGGCCAACAGAATCACCCCGGTGGCTGCGTCGCGGGTGATGGCGTGGACGTGGGTGATCGCCGTTCCAGCGCTGTTGGTGCTGGAGGAAGCAGTCGGAGCCGTGGGGTTCGCCTGCGGCGAGCACGCCACCAGGGCCCCGGAGCCCAGCAGGCTGAACCCGCCCAGGAGAAGGGATCTGCGGGTCAAGGAGTTCATGGGTCCTTTCCGCCTCGCAACCACATCACGAGGACCACCCACCATTCTCGACCGGCTGGAGAGAGGCTCTGCGCCGTTTTCCTTGAAGGTTTGGCGAAGATTGCCGCAGGAAGGGCCTCTGAGCCGGATCGGCATACAGGTCAGGGACACACTGGAGGCATGAATTCTGGCTCCGATGCCGGCACCCGCCCGGAGCGCGTGCTGGTGGTCGACGACGAAAAGCCTCTGGCGCAGATGGTCGCCACCTACCTGTCCCGCGCCGGCTACGCCGTCGCCCAGGCGCACACCGGCCCCGCCGCCCTCGAGACCGCCCGCACGGAGCAC
>NZ_JAVKPO010000021.1:0-23610 GCF_040980945.1 Kocuria sp. CPCC 204721 | reverse complement strand
GCCTACTACGCGGCCCTCAACCCAGAGCCGCTCCCCGCATAGAAGCGGCCGAGAACCTGGGACGGTTCATGCTCTCGAGGAGGGCGACACGTTAGTCGTCACGACCCTGGACCGTCTGGGGCGCTCCACCCAGAACATGCTGGCCTTCGCCGAAGCGCTGCGGGGGAGAGGCGCCGGGTTGCGGGTGTTGAACTTGGGTGGGGGAGACGTGGATACCCACACCCCAATGGGCTCGATGGTGTTCACCGTGATGGCCGCCCTTGCCCAAATGGAGTTGGAGATCAAGCGGGAGCGGATCACCGACTCGGTGGCCAAGCGTCGGGCCGCCGGCAAGGACCTGGGCGGGCGACGTCCAACCTTCACAGACAGCCAGATCCGCAGTGCCCTCCGGTTGATCCAGGGCGGTGAGCCTGCGACCCAAGTAGCCCGGGATATGGGGATGTCGCGAGCCACCCTGTACCGACGAATCCGAGAGCTCCCGCCCGCCATGAGTTAAGACTCTTTCGGCACTTGAAGGAGCTGTTCGTGGGTCGCTCATCGACGCGGATCCTGTGGCAGTTCAAGGGTGACGACGGGATGTGAAGTCGATTGTGGAGCTTCCCTCAAGACGACATGAAGATTCCCTGAAGCTTGCTCTCCTGGGTGCTCTACGTCCTGTTTTTCTGGGTCACTGAGGGCATAGTTTGCCAGTGAGAACACCCCGTTCTCATCCGTTCGTGCACGGACATTCGGGTGCCCCAGTATTCCTCCCCAGGGCTGGGGCACCCGTCTTTAACGTGAAGGGGTGGCCTGGCTCGGATCAAGGGTCCCAGCGGACCCTGGGTTACCTCGCGGATCCTGTGCTGGGTTTCCCTTTCCTCGTTTCGTGCTTCGGTCGCACGGAGGAGCTCCTGCGTCGCCCATGGACTCTGGAGTCTTCATGGAACCTTGAGAATCCCGCGACGGGGACTCCAAATGAGGTGTCCACCCTGGGAACAGACGGTCCTGGATGCACCGGGACCTTGTAGTCAACAGGGGGAATGATGAGTACTGGAGCGAGGATGGGAGGGCACTTGTCGGCGGGTCTTGGAGACGCGGTGGTAAGGCCCACGCGCCGGTTGGTGGGGATCGATGCGGCTCGCGGGCTGGCGCTGATCGGGCTGATGGCCATTCATCTGCTGCCGGCTTGGAACGAGGAGACCGGGGAAGCGAGCTGGTCGTGGCGGCTGTTCTCGGGGGACTCAGCGGCCCTGTTCGCTCTGCTGGCAGGGGTGGGGTTGGCACTGACTTCCGGGGGGCGGCACCCGCACGAGGGTAGGACGATGACCGCTGACCGGATCGGTCTGGTGGTGCGCGCGGTGCTGATCGCGATCGTGGGGTTGTGGATCGGGACGCTGATGTCGGAGGATCCGCCCGCCTACAACATCCTGATCTACTACGGGGTGTTCTTCCTGCTGGCGATTCCGTTCCTGCACGCAGGCCCGAAGGCCCTGTTCATCTCCGCAGTGCTTTTCGGGGTGGTGTCTCCGATGCTGATGCAGGGGCTCCAGGATGGGTTGCCCGAATTTGTCTCCTACAACCCCACTTTCACGGATCTGCTCACGCAGCCCGGTGCCACGGCCTCCCAGCTGCTGCTGACCGGGACCTATCCGGCCCTGCCGTACATGACCTATCTGCTGGTCGGGTTGGGGTTGGGGCGGTTGAATCTGCGCAAGACGGAGGTTCAGGCTCGACTGGTGGTGGTGGGCGTGGGGCTGGCGATCTTCGCCCAGACCACTTCCTATGTCCTGCTCTATGCCTTGGGTGGTTACCAGCGGCTGCTGGATGCCTCCTCGATGGGCGAGCACGAGCTGGAGGATGTGCTGGTCTGGGGGCCGGACTCGTTGCCCACGGAGACCGTGTGGTGGTTGGCGGTCGCCACCCCGCACACCAACACCCCGCTGGCGATCGCGGCCAGCCTTGGGGTGAGCCTGGCGGTGCTGGGCGTCTTCCTGCTGATCGGCCCGAAGATCGGGGCATGGTTGTTGCCGCTGTCGGCGATGGGCGTGATGACCTTGACCCTCTACACCGTCCACTTGGTGGCACTGTCCTTCGAGGCCCACTACGAGCTGCCCTACCTGTGGTTCATGGTCCACCTGGCGGTGGCGGCGCTGTTCGCGGTGGCTTGGCACCGGAGCCTGGGGCAGGGACCGCTGGAGAAGGTGGTCAGCACCAGCGTGAAAGGCACCCGCCGGCTGGTGCTGGGCCGGCCGGCCAAGGACAGCCACGGATAGGGTGTGCCGGTAGCCACGACATGACGGGCCGTGCCCGCCGCAGCAGACGTGCTCTCTGCGGCGGGCACGGCCCGCCGCCGTCACAGCACGGTCTGGTGGTAGTGCTGGGGTCAGTCCGGGGGTGTGTGGCGGGGCAGGCGGATCCGGAAGCTGGTCCCGCGTCCGGGTCCGCCGCTGGTTGCCTCCAGGGTCCCGCCCTGGGCTTCGACGAGGGATTTGCTGATGGCCAGTCCCAGGCCGGAGCCGCCGCGGTGGGCTTCCCGGCCGGGGTGGGCGCGGTAGAAGCGTGCGAAGACGTGCGGGAGGTGCTGGGGGTCGATACCTTCCCCTGTGTCGGCGACGGTGAGGGTGACCGCTTCCGGGGTGTGATCGGTGCGCACGGTGACGGCGCCGCCGGATGGGGTGTGGCGCAGTGCGTTCTCCAGCAGGTTGCCCAACACTTGTCCCATCCGTTCCCGGTCGACCAGCACTGGTGTGACCTCCATGCCGGTGTTGATGGCGGTCACTGAGATGTTCTGAGCGGCGGCGTCTTGCTGGACGGCCGCGGCCGCCTGGGCTGCCAGCTGGCCCGGGTCCTGGAGGGTCAGCTGCAGGTGGGTCATGCCTTCCTCGGCGGCGGTGAGGTGGCGAATGTCGCGGGCCAGTCGTTCCAGCCGGGCGATCTGGGCGTAGAGGATGCCGGTGGTCCGTTCATCCCACTCGACCACTCCGTCCTCGATGCCCTCCAGATGTCCTTTGAGACTGGCCAGGGGGGTGCGCATCTCGTGCGCCAGATCGGCCAGCATCTGGCGCCGGGTGGTGTCCACGGCGTCGAGCCTGGCGGCCATGTCGTTGAAAGACCCGGCCAGGGAGTCGAATTCCGGGCCCAGGCTGGTGGAGGTGACACGCACGTCGTAGTTGCCGGCAGCCACCTCCTGGGCGGCGGTGCTGAAGGAGGTCAGGGACCGCCCGATCGTGCGGTAGAGGTAGAAGGTGAGCATCCCGGCGATGTAGAGCGCCGGTAGCCCGCCGATGGTCAGGGCGGTGAGGCTCACCGAGCGGAAGGCGTCCTCCAGGTGCACCAGTCCGGTGGCCGCATCGGCGTGGCCGGTCTCGACGAGCTCGTGATAGAACATGCTCGGCCCGACCAGCACCGCGGTGATCACCACGATGATCAGCCCGATGGCCAGCACCGCGGTCTGGGCCAGCATCAATCGCATTGTCAACGGGCTCCAGGACCAAGACCAGGCCCGGGTCCGGTCGGAGACGGTGGTGCTCATCGCCCGGTGCCCATCCGGTAGCCGATCCCGCGGATCGTGTGGATGAATGTCGGCCTGGTGGCTTCGTCGCCGAGTTTCTTGCGGATCCGTCCGATGTGCACGTCCACTAGGTGTTCGTCCCCGGTCCAGGTGGTGTCCCAGACCAGCTCCACCAGCTGCCGGCGCGAGAGCACCAGTTGCGGGCGGGCAGCCAGGCACAGGAGCAGGTCGAACTCGATCCGGGTCAACGCCACCGGTTCCCCGGCCAGGTGCACTTGGCGGGAGTCCCCATCCACCACCAGTTTCCCGATCACCAGTGCCTGCTGTCCGTGCGGTAAGGCTGTAGTGGATTCAACACTTCCCGTGCGGGCCCGGCGCAGCATGGCCTGGACCCGCGCCACGAGTTCGCGCGGGCTGAACGGTTTGGTCACGTAGTCGTCGGCACCGACCGACAGGCCCACGATCTTGTCGACCTCATCATCCCGGGCGGTGAGCATCAGCACGTGGCAGTCCGAGAAGGTCCGCACCTGACGGCACACCTCGATCCCCCGATCCCCGGTAGCCCCAGATCCAGCACGAGCACGTTGGGGGTGTACTCCCGCACCGCGGCCACCGCCTGGGTGCCGTCGTGGCGCATCACGACCTCCAGCCCGGCCTTGCGCAGATAGTCCGCGACCAGCTGCGCAAGGTCGACCTCGTCGTCGACCACCAGAACACGTCCGGTGAGCGGATCCGTCATCTGTCCTCCCGGTACTGATCGCTGTGACATGAAGACTGTGCTGCGAGCCCCAGCGTCCCAGGGCGACCGTGTCTGAGGCCTCCGGAACGGAACAGGGGGGGTGGACTCGACGTGGCCGGGCTCACCGGTGAACCGGTGGTGGCTGTGGCTAACGATCCCTTGCCCCGGGCGGATGAGAGGGTTATCAGGCACGGAGAAGATCGCGTGTCGCCCCTTCACGAGCCCGGACAGACGCAACACGGTCGGGACCCGGCCACCACCACCGAGCGAGGGGACTCCGGTGGTCTCGGCCATCTCGGTGACGGTGCGCGCGCTGGAGGAGCAAGACCCCAGGCGAGGGGGTCCGTGTCCTGAGGCAAGAGGACGCGGCGCTGGCGAACCTACGGTTGGTCGGTGACCGTTTGGGGTGCTGCTGACTGTGCGAAGGGCGCGCGCCCATCGGGTGCCGCGTCGGGGATCACCGCACTGGACTGGCTGGAACGGGTCGACGGGGATCATGACGTCCCGGTGTCGGCCCGTTCCAGCCGGTGGGGGCTCAGTTCGTGGTCCTGGATCAGGCCGCGAACCACTCCTCCAACCAGCCCTGCATGAGCTCGATCTCCGCCTGCTGGTCCTCGATCATCTTCTCCGCCATGGCTCGCAGCTCTGGGTCGGTGCCCATCTGCAGCTCCATCTCGGCCATCTCGAGAGCCACCTGGTGGTGGGCGATCATCTCTTCGAGGAAGGCCTTGTCGAAATCATCCCCGGACAGTTTCGCCAACTCTTCCAGGCTCATGCCGTCCATGCCGTCCATTTCGCCCATCATGGCGCCCTGCATGTCGGCATTCATGCTCTGACCATGGCCGCCATGGCCGTGCCCGTGGCCGTGCCCGTGGCCGTGGCCGTGGTGGTGTCCCGGGGTGTTCTCGGCGGCCAGCCGCTGGGCCGCTGCTTCCAGCTGCTGGATCTCCTCGGTCTGGGCCTCGATGATCTTCTCCGCCAGGTCACGGATCTCGGGACGCTCGGACTTCTGCAGGGCCAGCTCGGCCATGTCGGTGGCACCCTGGTGGTGGGGGACCATCATCACGGCGAAATGGCGGTCGTGGTTCATGTGCCGCTCAGCGCCCGTCTGTGCGGAGGCGGAGGAGGGCTGGTGCGTCGGGGACGCGACCGCCGCGGTCGCCCCGGCACCGCTGAGGGCCAGCGCCAGGGCCGTCCCGGCGGCCAGGTGCTTGATCGTCGACGTCATGACGAACCTCTCCTTCGCAGCAGCCCGTGCTGGGCCTGCACATCGTGGTGTTTGCTCTGCTCAGCCTCGGGTCGAGGCGGGCCGATCCGTCCACGGTAGCCCCGCCGTGGTTGCTTTCTCCGGGCTGGGAGGGCTGGGCGGTAGATCTTCACTGAACCTTCAAGAGCGGGCCCATCAGGGGGCCGAATCGGGGTGTTCCCCGGCGGTGGCCTGATGCAGGCATCTCAGGTTCTGACCGACCGATCCTGGATGCTGATCAGGTGGGGGGCACACTCGCCGCCCGCCACGAGCGGCATTCGTGGCGGGCGGCGTGTTGGCTCAGCGAAAAGTGACGTAGCCGACCGTCGGCATGGCATTCACGCTGTGCACGAAGGTGCCCTGGGTGGGGTTCAGCGCGGAGATCATCTTGCCGCCACCGAGGTAGATCCCGATGTGGGCCCCGCCGTTCTGGACGACGAGGTCGCCGGGCTGCGGGTCGGTGGTCGGGGTGCCGGCCGCCCACTGCTGCTGGCTGGTGCGGGGGAGGTCGATGCCCTGCTGGGCGTAGACCCACTGGGTGAAACCGGAGCAGTCCCAGGCGCCGAAGTCCGTGCCGCCCCAGACGTAGCCGGTACCGACGCCCTGCATCGCGGTGCCGACAAGGCCGCCGGCCGCAGCGGAGGTGGCGGAGATCTCGGAAATGTCCGAGGACTGGGGGGACAGACTCGAGGTGGCCGCCCCAGCGGCCGGCAGGCTCGCCGCCTGCACGGTGACGGGGGCCTGGGAAGCGGCCGGGGCCGGGGAGGTCGCGGGGGTCGAGTATGCGGTGCCGGACGTGGCGGGGGCTTCGGCATAGGCCTGAGCGGGGGCGACGGAGCCGATCACCGCCGCGCCGACAGCGGCGGCCAGGGTCGTGGTGCGCACCAGGTGCGAGGGGGTCTGGGCGCGGTGGCGGGCAGAGCTACGCGTGAAGAAAGCCATGAATAGGGGTCCTCCTTTTGCCTACGAGGTGAGCTGTCGGGTTCGGGTGGGAGGCACCCGGCCGCCGAGCCTGCAGCTCCGGCGGCTTCACCCCAAGGTCCGGGTGCGGACCGGGTATGGTTCCCCCGCTTCTGCCAAGTCATTTCTGTGATGGGGTCCCCGGCTGCCGGCAGAATTCGGCGAAGCACCCGGGGAAGCCGATGAGATCAGCCAACGGCACGCAGAGGACACTAGCGCCTAGATAACGAAAAGGTCACATTCCCTGTGGTGCCGGGAAAAGGCTTGCGCCGGCCTCGCGCGGTCGTCGGCAAACCGGCCGGTAGCCCACCACGCCTGGGGCACATTCGTTCCGGCGGGGTGGCGCCGCTAGCTGTCTTTCCTCCCCGTGCCACCACTCATCGGGACCGACCCGGGGAGGCTCTGACCTGCGGTATCGCGCCGATGAGTGCGGTGGGAGCTCGGATCCGCTGCCCTCACTACCCGTGGAATCCTTCGGCCTGCGCGCGGTGCGGGGGGAGGTGAACCCCCCGGGGGAGCTTCAGCGTCCCTCAAGGGTGTTCTCGGATTTTTTACGAAACCGCCCAGCATTTCCTGGGGGAGTGAGCTGTTTCCTTCATGAAATCTTCATATCCCAGGGTGTCGACCAGGTGAGAAGAGCTGCTTTCTTCACGAGATCTTCAAATTCCTCCGGGTCCATGTATCGGACCGGTGGATCAATGGCCCGGGTGAGGGGAGCGAATAACCAGGTTCTTCGCTGTCGTTGGTGAGGCCAGATTCGTCAGCGGCGGAGCCACTGGGCTGCCGGCTGCCACGTGGCTGGGTCGATCAGTATTCCGGGGCCGATTGGGGACGCCGGGCGGTGCCGTCACCGCTGCCTCGATCGTGGTCACGGGCTGTTGATCCGCGATCCCCTCGCCCCGCAGGCATTCCTCGACAAGGCCGGCCCTTGGCGGGAGCAGTGCCGACCGTGGTGAACGTGCGGATCGGCATGGCGCAGGCCTTGCAGAGGGGTGAGGGTGGCCGCTTCCGAGCCGTTGGCGGCGGGGACGGCCGGACCTACTGCTCGGCGGGGTGGGCCGGCTCCTCACCGGGTGCGGCCTCGACGTGCTCGGGGCCCGCGGCCACGTCGCGGACCGTGTGGCCGCCGAACTGGTTGCGCATCGCCGCGATCATCTTCATCGCCGGGGCCTGGTCCTGCCGGGAGGCGAACCGGGCGAAGAGGGCACTCGAGATGGCCGGCACCGGGACCGCGAGGTCCAGGGCGGCCTCCACCGTCCACCGGCCTTCGCCGGAGTCCTCGGCGTAGCCGGCGAGCCGGTCCAGGTGCTCGTCCTCGTTGAGCGCGTTCACCGCCAGGTCCAGCAGCCAGGACTTGATCACCGACCCCTCGCGCCAGGAGTTGAAGGTCTCCCGCACCGAGCGGACGTGACCGGCGGCCTCGAGCAGTTCCCAGCCTTCGGCGTAGGCCTGCATGATCGCGTACTCGATGCCGTTGTGGACCATCTTCGCGAAGTGACCCGCACCGTGCTCACCGGCGTGGACGAAGCCGAACTCGCCGGCGGGTTTGAGCGAGTCGAAGATCGGCTGCGCCTTGGCCACGGTACCCTCGTCCCCGCCGACCATCAGGGCGTAGCCCTGGGTGATCCCCCACACGCCGCCGGAGACCCCGCAGTCCAGGTACTCGATGCCCCGTTCGGCCAGTCTCCGGGCGCGGGGGGCGTCGTGGATCCACCGGGAGTTGCCGCCGTCGATGATCACGTCGCCCTCGCCCAGCACGCCGGCCAGCTCGTCGATCACGGTGTCCACCGCCGTGTCCGGCACCATGACCCACACGACCCGGGGCGGGGTGCCGATCTGCTCCACCATGGCGGTGAGGCTCTCGGAGTCGGAGAGCTCCGGGTCGGTGTCGTAGCCGACCACTGCGTGGCCGGCCTCGCGCAGCCGCTCACCCATGTTGCCGCCCATCTTGCCCAGTCCTACCAGTCCCGCCTGCATGGTGTGCTCCCTTCTCGGTCCTCCGCCGCTCAGGCGGACATCAGCTGGCCGGGTCACCCCACGGAGGAAAACCGCACAGACACAGCCCTCTTGTATCTAGCCAACAGGGACAGTTTCCTCCCCTGCATCTCCAGGTGTCCGCCACGTTCGCACGCTCCCGTCTGGGGCTGCCACCCGACGCGCGGAACCGGTACCGGACGGGCCCAGCCGCACGGGTGCGTCCACGTGCGTGGCGCTGCTCCATGCCGACAAGCTCACTAGCCCGCCGCGCCAGGGAAGGCCCCACGGTTCCAGGACCTCCTTCTTGAAGGTTCCGTGAAGATTCCCGCTCATCGCCCTGACATGGAGTTGATCACCGTTTAGATACAACGCTGATAAGGCTACTGTCGGAAACATGGTGGATCGCAAGATCCGTCGGCACCAGATCGATATACCGCACGAACCGCAGTATGAGAGAAGGAGCAGAACCATGACTCATCACGTGAGCTCGATGCTGGAGACCTACCCGAAGGACCTGGGGGGCATCGACCAGCAGAAGTTGGCGGAGTGCATCGAGGCCTGTTTCGAGTGCGCCCAGACCTGTACCGCCTGCGCGGATGCCTGCCTGGCCGAGGACATGGTCGCGCAACTGAGCACCTGCATCCGTAAGAACCTGGACTGCGCCGACATCTGCGCGAGCACCGGCCGTGTGCTCTCCCGTCAGACCGGCAACAACGCCGAGGTCACCCGGGTCGTCCTGGAGGCATGCCGGGCCGCCTGCAAGGCCTGCGGCGACGAGTGCGCCCAGCACGCGGGTGAGCACGAGCACTGCCGCGTGTGCGCCGAGGCCTGCCGCCGCTGCGAGGCCGCCTGCGCGGACCTGATCTTTTCCCTGGGCTGAGACGGGCCGAACACTGACCTGACGCAGGAAAGGAAGAGGATGGGCTTGAAAGAACAGAGCGTGATCTCGGGCAAACGGCGCCTTCGGCGGCGTGTTCCTGCCGCGGCCGCGTCGGCCGTTGAGGCCGGTGAGGACTTCGATGTCGCTTTCGTGCAGAAGATGATTCCACACCACAACAGCGGGATCATCGAGTTCCTCGAGCCGCAGTCCCGCGCCGTGCACCCGCAGCTGCGCGTGGCGGCCACCTCGGGGATCACCACCCAGCAGGCCCAGGTCGCGGACTTCCGCACCTGGCTCGCCGGCCGCGCCTGATCACCGAGCTGAAACAGCGCGATCGGTGGGGCCACCTGTTAGGGTGGCCCCCACCGATCAACGACAGACTTCCATGTTCCGACCGCGCGAAAGGGGAGACCATCGTGTACTCCGGGATCGTGGCCATGGCCCTGGTGGCGCTGTCGGTCGTCGTTCTCCTCTATGCACTCCACCGCGCTGCCGTCATCACCGCCGAGCCGTTGACGGTTCTGCCCGCCCAATCCGGGTGGATGCCCCAGGAGCACGCGCTGTCCCGATTCCACGCCCGCTGGTACCTCGCCTCAATCGTGTTCCTGGCCTTCGACGTCGAGATGCTCTTCATGTATCCGTGGGCGGTGGTCGTGATCGAGAAGGGGATCTCCGCGGTCGTGGAGATGTTCCTGTTCCTCGGGGCCCTGCTCGTCGCCGTGGCCTGGGCCTGGCGCGAAGGAGCCTTCCGATGGGCCTAAGCGGTGCTCTCGCCCGGCTCGCGGTCCGGGCCACCCGGGTCCTCGTCGTCGAGGTCCCGGGGCACTGGGCGACCCGGATGGAGGTCGAGCACCAGCTGCTCCGCCGTGGGTGGCGACCGGCGTGGACACCAGCGGACGCGGACGTCCTGGCGGTGTGCGGTGTCCCCGGCCCCGAGCTCTCGGAGCTCGTGGACCGGCTCTGGGAGCAGATGCCCGGTCCCCGCGTCCGCGCCGACATCACCTCGCCCGGAACTGTAGGTTCCGCCCTCGACGCCGCCGCAGCCCTCCTTCTCGACACCCCGCACCACCGGACGGACGCCCAGGAGCGGGCGCAGGAACCCGAGATCCCCGAGGACGCGGATCATGGGGGTCACGGGGGCATGGGCCACGGGGGCATGGACCACGGCGAGATGGACCACGGCGAGATGGACCACGGCGGTCATGGCGGCATGGACCACAGTGGCCACGGCGGGATGGACCACGGGGGCATGGACCACGGCGAGATGGACCACGGCGAGATGGACCACGGCGGTCATGGCGGCATGGACCACAGTGGCCACGGCGGGATGGACCACGGGGGCATGGACCACGGCGAGATGGACCACGGCGAGATGGACCACGGCGGTCATGGCGGCATGGACCACAGTGGCCACGGCGGGATGGACATGGCCCCGGGGGGAATCGCCCTGGCCGGGGGCGGGGAGGACCGTGACGGGCTGGAGATGGACGTGCTCCACCTGCCGCTGGGTCCCGTGCTGCCGTTCTGGCCGGCCGGGCTCGTGCTGCGCTGCTCGTTGCAGGGGGATGTCGTGGTCGACGCCGAAGCCTCCGTGGTCGACGGCGCCGGAGCAGGCGGACCGGGTCCCGGTCCCGCGCCGGCGGCGGTGGTGTGGTGCGACCAGGTCATGGCGTTGCTGGCTCTCGCGGGGGTCGAGGACGCGGCGGCCTGCGCCCGCCGCGCCCGGGACGCCCTGCTGTGCGGTGACGAGGACGCCGCCCGGGACGCCGTCGAGCGGCTGGATCGGACGGTCCGGCGGTCCTGGCTGCTCCGGTCGTCGCTGCGGGGCGTCCTGCTGCTGGACCGGGCCGGCCTCGAGCGCCACGGGCTGCCGGGACACTGCCGCGGGGACGCCCACGACCGGCTGCTGTCCCGCGTGGAACGGATCCGGGCCGAGGCCGGTGGCACGGAGCCCACCCCGGCGGAGGACGGTGGGGTGCCCTGGGCGGTGGTGCCGGACCTGGTGACCGGGCTGGAGCTGGGCTCCGTGCGGTTGGCCGTGGCGAGCCTGGATCTCGATCCGCATCCTGCCGTCCAGGCGGTGGGGCATGGCTGAGAGCGTGGTGACGACCGTCCCCGGAGGATGGGCCGTGCTGGCGGGGATCCTCCTGTGCGGCTTGGCCTTCTTCGCCGTGGCGCTGGATGCGGCGCTCTCGGCCCGGGCGCAGGGCACCGGCGGCGGATGGGGCGCGCCGCTGGGCCGTGCGGCGAGGCTGCTGCGGCAGCGGCGCCGGAGCACCGTGGCCGCGGACACCCTGCTGTGGCGGATCGGTGGCGCGGGCATGCTGGTCGGGGCGTTCCTGATGATCGCGGTGATCCCGCTGGGGGAGTGGACGCTGGCGGACCTGGACGTCGGCGTCGTGTGGTTCAACACCGTGGACGTCATGGTCTGGGCGCTGGTCTGGTTGGCCGGCTGGGGTGCGAACTCCGCCCACGGCCTGGTGGGCGGCTACCGCTTCCTCGCCCACGGGCTGGCCTACGAGCTGCCGCTGATGTTCGCGCTGGTGGCCCCGGCGATCGCCGCCGGCAGCCTGGCCGTGGGCGATGTCGCGGCGGCCCAGGACGGCGTGTGGTTCGTGGTCTGGATGCCGGTGGCGTTCCTCGTCTTCCTCATCGGCGTGACCGGCTTCTCCGTGTGGGGGCCGTTCGCCCCGGCGCTAGCCGCCGACATCGGCGGCGGGGTGCTGGCCGAGCTCTCGGGGGTCGACCGCCTCGTCCTCCAGGCCGGGCGCTACCTGTTCCTGACCGCCGGAGCCGCCTTCTCGGTGCCGCTGTTCCTCGGGGGCGGGGCCGGGCCGGTCCTGCCCGGCTGGGCGTGGGTCCTGGTGAAGACCGTGGCCGTGCTCGCGGTGCTCGTGTGGTTGCGGCGGAAGCTTCCGCTGCTGCGCCCGGACCGGTTCATGGAGATCGGGTGGATGGTCCTGCTCCCGGCCGCCGTGGTTCAGGACCTGGTCGTGTCCCTCGTCGTCGTGTGGAAGGGCTGAGCCGTGCTGGTCGGAATCGTGTTCTGGGTGCTCGCCGTGGTGGCCGTGGCCGCGGGCGTGCTCGTGTTCGTGGTGGACTCCATGGCCCGGGCCACCTACGCCCTGGCGCTGTCCTTCATCGCCGTGGGGGTGCAGATTCTGCTGCTCGGGCAGAGCTACCTCGGGATCATCACGATCCTCATGATGGTGATGGAGATGGCGGTGATGGCGGTCTACATGGTGATGTTCATGGGCATGAACCCGGCGCTGATGCCCATGGACATGACCCACGGGAAGAAGACCGCGATCGTCGCCTCGGCCGGGGTCTTCGTGCTGCTGGCCGCCGGTGCGCTGCTCGTGCCGTGGCCGCAGCGGCGCGGTGTCCCGCCCGAGGACCTCACGCACGCGCTGGGCCTGGAGATCATGGGCGAGAAGATGCTGGTCATGGCCGTGGTGGGCCCTGTCATGGTGGCCACCATCGTGGCCGGGGTGGTCCTGGCCGCCCACCGCACCCGCTACGACCGGCTCGGTGACGACCTGCGCCGCCGCCCGGCCGACGACCCCCAGCCGGGGGGTGTGGGCCGATGACCCTGGAAGCCGTGCTGGTCGTGGCCGCCGCACTGTTCGCCGTCGGGCTCTACGGCGCCCTGTCCCAGCAGGTGGTGGTGATGGTGATGATGGGCCTGGAACTGATGATCAACGGGGTCCTCCTGGCCGCCGCGGGCTTCTGGTGGTTCCTCGCCCCGGACCCCTCCGGGCAGGTGCTGCTGCTGGTGATCCTGGCGGCCATGACCGTGGAGATGGCCATGGGCTTCGCCGTGGCCACGCTGCTGCACCGCAGGCGCCAGACCGACATGACGGACATGGCCGAGGAGCTCTCCCGATGACCGCGGCCCAGGCCGTCCTGCTGGCCGTGGTGGTGCTCCCGGCCACCGTGGGGGCGGTGCTCGCCCTCACCCGGGCGGAGCGTGCCGCGGCCCCGGTCGCGGTGGCGACCGCCGCGGTGACCACGGTGCTCGCGGCGGTCGCCGCCCTGGCGCGGCCCGCCCTGGCGTATCCGTTCGTGGCCGGTGCCGACTTCGCGCTGGAGGCCGACGCCCTCGCGGCACTGACCCTCCCGATGGTCGCGGGAGTGACGCTCCTGGTGCTGGTCTTCGCGGCCGGCAGCATCCGGGCGGCACGGCCGCGCTTCCACGGGCTGATGCTGCTCTTCGCCGCCGCGGCCCTGACCACGGTCACGGCCGCGAGCCTGCCGGCGCTGCTGTTCGCCTGGGAGCTGATGGGCGCCACGTCCTACGCCCTGATCGGGTTCTGGTGGCGGGACGCCGACCGCGTCTCGGCCGGACTCACCGCCTTCATCACGACCCGCACCGCGGACTTGGGACTCTACGTCGCCGCCGGCGCCGCCCTGGCCGGCGGCGCCGGGATGGCCCTGTCCGCCCTGCCGGCCGCCGAGAGCCCGTGGCGGCACGTGATCGCGGCCGGGATCCTCGTGGCGGCCCTAGGCAAGGCCGCGCAGCTGCCGTTCTCCTTCTGGCTCTCCGGGGCGATGAAGGGCCCCAGCCCGGTGAGCGCGCTGCTGCACTCCGCGGCCATGGTCGCCATGGGCGGCTACCTCCTGCTCCGGGTGGAGCCGCTGCTGGCCTCCACCGGGTGGGCGGGCCCGGCCGCGGCGTGGATCGGGGCGGTGACCGCGGTGCTGATGGGGTTCGTGGCGCTGGCCCAGCGGGAGCTCAAGCAGCTGCTGGCGGCGTCCACGGTGGCGCAGCTGGGCTTCGTCGTGCTGGCCGCCGGGGTGGGCGCGGTCAGCGGCGGCGCGGCCCACCTGGTGGCCCACGCCTCCACCAAGGCGCTGCTGTTCCTGGCCGCCGGGGCGTGGCTGACGGCCCTGGGCACCGAGGAGCTCGCGGCACTGCGCGGGGCCGGCCGCCGGTGGCGGGTCGTGGGCGTGAGCGCGACCGTGGGGGCGCTGGCCCTGGCCGGGATCGCCCCACTGTCCCTGTGGGCCACCAAGGACGCGGTGCTGGCCGCCGCCCTCGAGGCCTCGGCGTGGCTCTACGCCGCCGGGCTCGTGGCGGCGGCCCTGTCGGCGGCCTACGCGGGCAAGGTCCTGTGGACGATCTGGTATCGGGGTGTCCGCGCTGAGGCCCAGGAGGGCGGCACCGGGGGAGTGGGGGTGTTGGAGCAGGTCCCGCTGGTCGTGCTCGCCGTCGGCGCGGCCGCCCTCGGGGTGCTGGCCCTGCCCCCGGTCAGCACGACCCTCGCCCAGGCGGTGGGCGGGCACGGTGAGGTGGCGGCCGCCGAGCTGCTCGTCTCGGCCGCGATCGCCCTCGTGGTCCTGCTGCTCATGCTGCGCCTGCGCGTCCCCGAGCCGGGATGGGCCGTGCGGTGGCTAGGGTTGGAGGCCGCCGCGCACGCCGTCGTCGTCCGCCCCTCACTGGGCCTGGCGCACGCCCTGGCCCGGTTCGACGACCTCGTCCTGGACCGGGCCGTGACCGCCGCCGCCGGGGCCGTCCCGGTGCTGGCACGGGCCGCGGCCCGGTTCGACGACCGGGCCCTCGACACCGGGGTCGAGGCCACCGCGCACGCCGCCGACGCGACCGGCCGGGGTGCGGCCCGGCTCGACGACGACGTCGTGGACGGCGCCGTCGAGGGCCTCGCCGGCCGGGTCCGCCGGCTCGGGCAGCTGGCCCGGGCCCCGCAGACCGGGGCAGTCCACCAGTACTTCCTCCAGGCCGTCGCGGTGCTCGCCGTCGGCGTCATGGTCTGGTCCGTCTACGCCGTGATGGGATGAACATGCTGAGCCTGATCGTCTTCCTGCCCCTGGCCGCCGCCGCCGTCCTGGCCGTGGTCCCCTCGATCGGGGCCGCGGCCGCGCGGTGGGCGTGGGTGGCGGTGAGCGTCGTGGAGCTGCTGCTCGTGGGCGTGCTGTGGGCGGGCTACGAGGACCCGGGACCCAACGGGCTGGCGTTCGAGGAGCAGGTGCCGTGGATCCCCGGGGTGAACAGCAGCTACCACGTGGGCGTGGACGGGCTCTCCCTGCCGCTGCTGGCCATGACGGCCGTCGTGTTCCTGGCCTGCGCCGTCCACGCCCTGCGGGACGCGGACCGCCCGCGCGTGCAGGCCGCACTGTTCCTGTTCCTGCAGGGCGTGAGCCTCGGGGTGTTCGTGGCGGCCGACCTCATCCTGTTCTTCGTCTTCTTCGACCTGTCCATCGTGGGCATGTACTTCGTGATCGCCGGGTGGGGCCACGGCAACGCGGTCCGGTCGGCGCTGAAGTTCTTCCTCTACACGTTCCTGGGCTCCCTGGCCCTGCTGCTGGGCTTCATCGGGCTCTACGTGGCGGCGGCACCGCACACCTTCGACATCCCCGAGCTCGTCGCGGCCGCACCTCTGGCGGGCGATCCGCTCACCGGGGGGTTGGTGCTCGCGGCGATCCTGGTGGGCCTGGCCGTGAAGACCCCCACCGTGCCGTTCCACACGTGGCTCCCCCCGGCCCACACGGACGCCCCGGCCACCGGCTCGGCCGTGCTGGCGGGGGTGCTGCTGAAGATGGGCACCTACGGGTTCGTGCGCATCGCCATGCCGATCCTGCCCGAAGCGTGGCGGGCGTGGGCCTGGGTGATCGTGGCCGTCGGCGTCGTCTCGGTGCTCTACGGGGCGTTCGTGGCCCTGGCCCAGACGGATCTCAAGCGGATGATCGCCTACACCTCGGTCAATCACATGGGCTACATCGTCCTGGCCCTGGGCGCGGTCGGGGTCCTCGCCGAGGGCGCCGCCCAGGCCCGGTCCGTGGCGGTCACCGGCGCGGTGGTGCAGATGGTCAGCCACGGGCTGATCACCGCCGCCCTGTTCCTGCTCGCCGGGGTGATGCAGGACCGGGCCGGCTCCTACGACATGGGCTCCTACGGCGGGCTGGCCGCCCCCGCCCCGCGCTACGCGGCGCTGTTCGCGGTCGGGGCCTTCGCCTCCCTGGGCCTGCCCGGGTTCTCCGGGTTCATCGCCGAGTTCCAGATCTTCGCCGGCAGCGTGGCGGTGGCCCCGGTCACCGCGGTCGCCCTGGTGGGCATCCTGGTCACCGCCGCACTGTTCCTGCGGGCCCTGCAGCGGGTCTTCACCGGCCCGGCGGCCGGGCACACCCCCGGGTTCGAGGACCTCCGGGCGCCGGAGCTGTGGTCCGCCGGTCCCCTGCTGGGCCTGTCCCTGCTCATCGGTGTGCTGCCCCGGGTGCTGCTCGAGGTGATCGAGCCGGCCTCGGCCGCCCTCGTGGGCCTGGTGGGACGGTAGCCGATGGAGGCCTCGATGCAGATGCGCCCCGAGCTGCTGCTGCCCGAGATTCTCGTCTTCCTCGGCGGGCTGGTGGTGCTGCTGGGCGGATCCTTCCTGCCCCGCGACCGGCAGTGGATCGCCCGCGCCGCCGCAGCCCTGGCCCTGCTGGGTGCCGCGGCCGCCGCGGCCCTCGCCATGGCCGGGCCCGCGCAGAGCGCCTTCAGCGGCACTTTCACCGTGGACACCGCCACCGGTACCGCCCGGGTGATCACCGCCCTGACCACCCTGCTGGTCCTGGGGGTGGCCTCCGGGGAGATCGCCGGGTCCCCGCGGGAGTCGGACACGTACGCGCTGCTGCTGCTGGCCACCACCGGGGTGATGGTCCTGGCCGGGTCCACCGACCTGCTCGTGCTGATCGTGGGGTTCCTGCTGGCCAGCATCCCCCTGTACGGGATCGTCGGCCTCACCGGCGGCCGCGCCGGGGCCGAGGCCGCCATGAAGACCTACCTCATGGGGGCGCTGTCCGGGATCCTGCTCATGCTCGGGGTCACCGTGCTCTACGCCCTGGCCGGGGGCACCGACTACGCCCTGCTCCAGGAGACGCTGCCCGCGGCCCCGGCCGCGGCCGTGGGCGCGGGCGTGCTGGGCGTGCTCGCCGGGCTGCTCTTCAAGGCCGGTGGGGTGCCCTTCCACTTCTGGGTGCCCGACGCCGCCCAGGGCACCGGGGCCACCGCCGCCACGTTCCTCACCACCGTCCCGAAGGTGGGGGCGCTGGTGGCCGTGTACCGGCTCGTGGCCACGGTCTCCGCCGGGGACGGCTCCTGGTTGCTCGTCGCCGCACTGCTGGCCACCGCCTCGATGGTCCTGGGCAACCTCGCGGCGTACTGGCAGACCGACCCCCGCCGGCTGCTGGGCTGGTCCACGGTGGCCCAGGTCGGGTTCCTGCTCGTGCCCGTGGCCGCGGCCGGGCGCAGCGACCTGGCCCTGCCCTCGCTGCTGTTCTACCTCGCCGCCTACGCCGTCACCAACGTCGCCGCCTTCGCCGTCACCGCCGCGCTGCCCGAGCACCGGGAGCTGGCCGACTACCGGGGCCTGGCGCGCTCCCGCCCCGGCCTGGGGCTGGCGCTGCTCGTGGCGCTGCTGGGGCTGGTGGGGACCCCGCCGCTGGCCGTGTTCGTCGGCAAGCTCACCACCGCCACCGCCGCCTGGGACGGCGGGCACGGCTGGCTGGCCCTGGTGGTGATGCTCAGCAGCGTGCTCAGCCTCTTCTACTACCTGCGCTGGTTCGCCCCCGTCTTCGCCCGCCCGGAGCAGCACGCCGCGGGGTTCCCCGGCCGCGGCGGGGCGGCCGCCTGGCCGGCCGTCACCGCCGGGGTCGCCGCGGTCGCGAGCCTGGTGCTGGGTGTCCTGGCCGGCGCCCTGTGGGCGGCCCTCGAGGGCCCCCTGGGAATGTAGGTGCGGCGACCTTCGCGCCCCGGACCGCCCGTGCGCAACGCCGAGAGGGGCGAACTCAGGCCCGGGTGCTCTGGCCGTGCTCGGCCGCATAGGCGGCGAAGACCTCACCGGGGTGCTCCCCGGTGCCCACGAAGTCGTCCTTGATCTCGGACCCGAGCTGGTCCAGGGCCGAGGACAGCCGCTGGGCGCTGGACCGCACCGCCGGCTCGGACCGGGCCATGGCCGCATCACGGAGCCGCAGCGCATACGGCAACTGCCGTGCCAAGGACAGATCGGGGTCGCTCTCCTGAAAATAGAAACCCTCGGTGTGCTGGGTGAAGTCCACGGAGATCTTCGTGAGATCCGCCTGCAGGGAATCCAGGACCCGGGAGGCGATGACCGGCTCGACCTCCTCGATCGTCTCGGCATAGTCGGCGTCGGCCAGCCCCTTGAGTTCCAGGGCCAGCGCCCGGCGCCGCATCAGGGGAGGATAGATCTGCGTGAACCACGTCAGCGCCGCGGTCAACAGCGCGAACCCGGTCAAGGCCTCGAACGGGGCAGCGACCCGGATCCACGAGTCGGTGGCCACCACGTCCCCGTAGCCCAGCGTCGACAGCGTCACCACGGAGACGTAGACGGCCTCGACCGCGTCCGGGTAGGCGGCCGCGTCGATGCCGGAGGAGTACATGAACCCGCCCGGGACGTGCGGGTAGTAGATCAGCGCCCACCCCGCTGCTTGCAGCACCACCCAGAGGAGCACCACGGCCACCATCGCCGCCGGCCCCACGGCGGAGCCGGCCCGGTGACCGGTGGCCTTCGAGACCTTCCACACCGTGGAGAGCACCAGTCGGCTCAGACGTCCCTGGCCGCTGGGGTGCAACAGGGTGTGGAACATGTCCATCAGCCCGGCCACGATGACCACGATCCCCAGAGCTGTCAGCAGTACGTCCATGATCGACCTCCGTCGTTGGTTTTTGTTCTTCCGGTCCCCGGGTTACGGGGCGGCTCACCGGTCCTCAGTGCTGTTCGTGCTCGCCCTGCCGCGCGTCCTCGTCGGAGCGGTGTCGCACGGTGAACCACTGCGCCACGACGATGACCAGGGCCACCACGGCGGTGATTACCAGGGTGAACGGGTCCGACTGGGATTTCAGCAGCACGAACGGCACGAGCACCGTGACGTCGAGGGCGATCGCGACCCAGGGGATCCACGGTTTGGCCCCGACGTCGTCCTTGAGGTGGCGGAGGATGCCGAGGTGGATGGCGATGTCCATCGCCAGGTAGAGGATGGCGCCGAGGGAGGCGATCTGGCCCAGGTCGAAGAAGGCCGCCATGACGATGGCCAGTCCCGCCGTGATGTAGAGGGACTGGTGGCCCTCCTGACCCGGCAGCCCGGGGGCCTGGCCCATGTCGCGGAGCATGTCGTAGAGCTTCGAGACCGAGAACAGGCTCGCGATCAGCCCCGACAGGGTCGCGACGACGGCGATCGCCACGGTCAGCGTCACGCCCCAGGCGCCGAACATCGGCTCGGCCGCCTCGGCCAGGGCGTAGTCCCGGGCCTCGACGATCTGCGGCACGGTCAGGCTGCCGGTCACCGCGACGGTGATCAGCAGGTAGAGCACGGTGCACAGGGCGAGGGAGATCATGATGGAGCGGCCGATGTTGCGCTCCGGCTGCTGCAGGTCGGCGCCCTGGTTGGTGATCGTGGTGAAGCCCTTGTACGCCAGGATGCACAGGGTGGTTCCGGCCAGGAAGCCCAGCCATCCCGCCTCCGGCGGGGTGCGGTCGGCGGCGCTGAACAGCCGGCCCAGGGAGGACACCCCGGCGGCGAGGATGCCGGCGATCGCCAGCACGGCGATCCCGACGATCTTGAGCGCCGCGGTCACCGTGGCGGAGCGCTCCACCCACCGGTTGCCCACCAGGTTGACCAGGGCGGCGGCCACGATCGCCACCACCGCCAGCACCGCCACCCACACCTCGGAGCCCTGCAGGCCGAAGGGGCGCAGCAGGTAGGAGGCGAAGGTGCGGCCCAGCAGGGACTCGGCCAGGATCATCGACACGTACATGAACAGGGAGAAGGACCCGGCGAGAACCCCGGGGCCGTAGGCGGCCTTGAGCAGCATCGCGATCCCGCCGGAGGACGGGTTGGTGGCCGAGTAGCGGATGTAGGAGTAGGAGCTGAACGCCACGACCACGGCTCCGGCGAGGAACGCCCAGGGCACCCAGCCGCCGGCCAGTTCGGCGACCTGCCCCACGAGGGCGAAGATGCCTGCGCCGATCATCACCCCCGTCCCGAGGGCGACGGAACCGGTCAGGGAGAGCTTCTGCTGCGTCTGCGTGTCGTGGTCCATGAGGAGGTGCACGTCCTTCCTGCCGGGCGGTGAGTGCCCCCGGCGGTGGGGTGGTTCGGACAGGGTCGGTGGGCCGGCCCACGGTGCTCAGCGGGCCTCGAGGGTGCCCATCATGCCGAGGTCCTCGTGGTCGAGGATGTGGCAGTGGTAGACGGTGCGGCCGGCGAAGTCGTCGAAGGCCACCCGGACCGTCACCTCTCCGAAGGCCGGGACGTTGACCACGTCCAGCCACCGCGGTGCGGCGACCTCGCGGCCCGCCTCGGTCACGACCTGCATGGGCCACACGTGCAGGTGCATCGGGTGGTCCATGGGGCTGGAGTTGGTGAGGGTCCACTCCTCCACGGTGCCCACCCGGACCCGCTGGTCGGTGCGCTCGGCGTCGAACGGCCGCCCGTCGATCGTGAAGGACATCATCTGCCCGGGGCCGCGCATGCCGCCCATCATCCCGCCCATGCCCATGCCCATGGCGAAGTCCAGGGTGCGCCGGGCCGCGACCGGCTCCTCGCGCAGGTCCCGCAGCACCGGACCCGGGGGGACGGGGCCGGCGTCCGCGGCCCGGTCCCCGGTGACCTCGAGGGTGAGCAGCTCGATCGGCTCGTCGGTGCCGGGGCCGTCCCCCGGCATCGCCCCGCCCATCATGCCGTCCATGCTGCCGCGGTCCACGGGGGCGGCGGTCAGGGTGGAGGCGCCCTCGCGGGTGTCCACGAGCAGCTCCACCCGGTTGCCCGGGGCCAGGGTCACCTCGGTGAGCTCGACCGGCTCGGGGAGGCGGCCGACGTCGCGGCCGAGCAGCCGCAGCGTCTGGCCGTCGAGGGTCAGGCGCAGGTACCGGGCCGGGCAGGCGTTGACGACCCGCCACAGCTCCCGCTCCCCGGGTGCGGCGCCGGCCCGGGGCCGGACCTGGCCGTTGACCAGCACGGTCTCGCCCTCCCGGCCCATCATCCGCTGCGGCGGGGAGACCTCGGCCAGGTTCCCGGAGTCGTCGAGGGTGAGGTCCGAGACCACCAGCACCCGTTCCCGGGCCACGGGCACGGGGTCGGGGTCCTCGACGACGATGGCCCCGTAGAGACCCGCCGCGAGCTGGTCGGCCACGTGCCCGTGCCGGTGCGGGTGGTACCAGTAGGTGCCGGGCGGGTGGTCGTCCGGAAGGGAGAAGTCGTAGTCGAAGGAGTCCCCGGGGGCGATGCTGACGAAGGGGTTGTCCCCGTTGTCCTCCGGGGAGACGTGCAGCCCGTGCACGTGCAGGTTCGTGGGGGCCTCCAGGCCGTTGGTCATCGCCACCCGGAGCGTGTCGCCGGGGCGGACCCGCAGGGTGGGCCCCGGCAGGGAGCCGTTGAACGCCTGCACGTGCGCGGTGCGCGCCCCGATCCGCACCCGGGCGGGGGCGGCCTCCAGGGCCAGGTCCAGGGCCCCGTCCCGGCTGGACAGCACCTCGGGCTGCAGCAGCTCCCGGCCGCCGCCGAGGGCCTCGCCACCGCCGCCGGTCCACCACAGCCCGGCCCCGCCCACGGCCGCGGCGCCGGCCCCGGCCGCACCCAGGGCCAGCAGCTGCCGGCGGGTCAGCGGGCTCACCGGTCGCCCTCCTCCAGGGTCCGCAGCCGCTCGCGATACTCTTCGGTGCTGATCTCCCCGCGGGCGTAGCGCTCCTCGAGGATCTCCCGGGACCGGCGCGGACCCGCGCCCGTCGGCGGCGGGGCGCTCCCGCCCTGCCGGGTCCCGCCGCCCGAGTTCCCGGTGAACGCCTTCACGAGCACGAAGATCAGCACCACCGTGCCCAGGATCAGCAGGAGCCAGAAGATCCACATCCAGCCCGTGCCTCCTCCCATGCCGTCGCCCCACATCATCGCGGTCCTCCTTCATCGATCGGTTCGCTGCTTCCTGCAGAGCGCCGCCCGTGGGCGGCGACGCCGGTCACCGGGGCAGTCAGGAACCGTCCGGCAGCTCCTGGAGCATCTGCTCCATCTCGGTGATCTCCGCCTCCTGGTCCTCGACCACCTGGCGGGCGAGCTCGACGGCCTGGGGGTTCTGTCCCTGCTCGATCTGCTCCTGGGCCATCTCGACCGCGCCTTCGTGGTGGACGGTCATCTGCTCCAGGTACAGCCGGGCCGCGTCCGTCCCCTGCGCGTCGGTGAGCATGCCCATGTCCTCCTCGCTCATCATCCCGCCGGCCCCGTGGTCCATGGACGTGGAGTCCTCGCCGGACATCGGCGCTTCCCAGGTCTGCAGCATCTGGTTCATGCGCTCGATCTCCGGGCCCTGGGCATCGATGACCTTCTGGGCGAAGTCCTGGACATCGGCGGGGATGTCGTCCTTGGCCAGCAGTGTCTCGCTCATGTCCACGGCCTGCTGGTGGTGGGGGATCATCATCTGGGCGAACATCACGTCGTCGTCGTTGTGCTCTTCAGCGATCGGCTCCCCTGAGGTAGCGCCCGACGGGGTGCTCGAGGGGCTACCGGCCCCGGTGGCGGCAGCTGTGGAGCTGGTGGTCTCGGAGGCCGCGTCAGTGTTCTGTTCGCCTCCGGTGCCGCAGCCGGCCAGGGCCAGGGCAGAGGCGAGGGCCACGGCGGTGAGGGAAGAGGCTCGGTTCATGGGGATGTCCTTACGTGGGGTGGTTGGGTGGTGGTGGCCCCAGGCAGGGCCTGGAGACCGGGAGCCGGGTCGGGCCGTGGGGGATCCGGTCCCGGTACGCTCAGGAAGAGGTGACCGCATATCCGGCACGCGCCACTGCGGCGCGCACGGATTCCTCTGCGACAGGGGTGGTGCTGGTCACGGTAACGGCCGAAGCCTCGCCGGCTACGAGGTCGATCTGCACGTCAAGGACCCCCTCCAACGCCGTGAGGGCCTCGGTGACCCGGCCGGCGCAGTGGCCGCAGGTCATGCCCTCCACCTGGTAGGTCGTGGCGGTGCCGTCCGAGGACGGCGACTGCGCCTCGACGGCAGTCCCCGCTTCCTCAGGGACAGAGGAGGGAGCGCAGCAGGCGCAACCGGTGGCGGCCATCGGCAGGGGGCGGCGGGGCGAGCTGGTCATGGTGGGCTCCTTCGGATCGTGAGGGAACGGGGAACGCCCCTCGCCTCTCAGGTATATACCCTGGGGGGGTATAGTGCAAGGATGTCAGTGAGCCTCCCGAGCGGGAGGCAGATCGGCCAGTTGGGGGGGCGGCAACTGGATGGTGAACACCGCGCCGTGACCGGGTCCGGGGGAGGTGGCGGTGAGGGACCCGCCGTGGGCTTCGACCAGTGCTTTGGAGATGGTCAGGCCGATCCC
>NZ_JAVKPO010000020.1:0-36942 GCF_040980945.1 Kocuria sp. CPCC 204721 | reverse complement strand
CCTGTCTGTCGTGAAGTCGGTCACGGCCGTCTCCTTTCGGATCAGGCCGGACCCTCACACACCGTTTTTCTTACAGTCCCGACCGCTACACCACTACCAGGGACTTGACCCACGAAGGAGCCGGCCGGATACCTTTGTCGCTGTGAGCAACGCGAGTGATGGCGAGGCCTCGTCGGAAGGTGGGGATGCCACCAATCCCCGACTTGGCTTCTATCGACTCGTCCAGAACTGGACGAACCGTCAAGCGCGACAGGTGCGTGGCGCTAGGCGAAGGTTCCGTGTCGAGATCCTCATTCTGTTGCTGGTCGCAGCGGTCTTGGTAGTCGTGGGTTGGCGCGGCCAGGTAGTTCAGGGGCTCGACTGGACGTGGGCAATGATTGACGCCTCGGGGGAGCGATTACGGATTGTTGCCGGGTTCGGCGTCTTCCTCACAGCTCTGGTCGCGTATCGAACGTATCGGCGGGATCAGTCCTGGAAGCGCACTCAGTGGGCGATTGATCAGCTCGTGGACAGCTACAGTGGCGACGCCACCGAAGATCCTGCGGCGGGAGAGGTGCGCCGAGATGCGGCCGTGTTGGGGGCGCTGTACCTGATGGAAGCCCCCCGGATCCTGGCGGAGGACAAGGACTTGCTGACCGACATGTTCGACCAGGTGCTCGCGTCGGCCGAAAGTGCTGGGTCTTCGAACGCCCTTCAGGGTCAGGCTGTGGACGAGGGCGAATCCCTGGAGGACAATGGCATGGACAATCCTGGTGAGGGGGCGAACGGTGATGGCGAAGAGCGTCAGCAAGGGCCGTAAGAACGGGGTCCGCGGCGGTCAGTTCAAGGTCGTCCTGAAGTCTCGCGGAGGGAAGTCAATCTACACGAAGTCTCAAGGCGAGGCTCGTCGTTTGAAGGCAATGGACCGTGTGGTTGCTGGACGAGGTTCCTCGAGCAAGCTAGCAGGGTGAAGCGAGCCTTCCGTGCCTCTGGATCTTTTGGGCGCTACGAAGAAGCCCCGTGGGACTGCGGAAGAGTCAGTTATGGTCTTCACAGAGGCCATCAGTTCGAGCTCCTGGCCCCATTAGGCCATCGCCACGTCGACCTGCTTGATATACCCCCTGCCTAGGAGTCCGGTACTGGAGAGGTCGAGGCTGGTCAAGGACGGACTGGCAGAATCTAGGGGTGGTCCAGCCCCCACCTGCGGCCGAAGCCTCTGTCAGTGCAATTAGCATTAGTGGTTGGATGCAAGCCTTATCGGCAACGCCGCGCGGACTACGTTCCGGCTTGTGAAGTTCGACGAGTTGATCAGCTCCGTTGGCGTGCAGCCCTCGTGCGGCGCACGATTTTTCTTGCGCCGCTTGCGTTCATCCGCCACGCCGCGTGCTGGGTGCTCACCTCGAAGAGGGTGGCGACTTCTTCGTTAGTTGCGTCCTTCCATGCTTGACGTAGGGCGGCGTCGAAAGGGATAAGAAGTTCCCCGGCCAGCAGATCCGCTTCATTCTCGCTGTCGCCGCCGAGCCCGCATTTCCGGTCATATGCAAGCGTTACCCCGAAAGAGTGTTCGAGGATGACGTGAGCCATCTCATGGCTGAGCGTCGATCGTCGTCTCTGGGGCGTGTGAATGTCATTCTCGAGGATGAGCAAGCTCGAGCCGTCAGGAATGAGGGCGCCCGACAAGGCACTGACTCTGACCTCTGTGAAGTGCCGGACGGCATCGGATTCATTTAGGTCGGTCAGTCGGACAACCCGTATGCCGTACATCTCAGCGAGATGATACGGGTCAAAGGGATCATGAGGCCCCAATCCAATCTCGGCGCGTACCTCCAGCGCCAACTGCTTGCTCTCTGTCTTGAACCCGCGACGCATGGGGCAATCGTCAACCCTTTGACTTTACATGTGCAACTGTAGCGCCGATCACCTTCTCTAAGTACTCCACGTCCTCGGAAGTCAGTGATTTCTCTGCGCGCAGGAGCGGTGCCAGCCTGGTCATGAGCTGAGGCTCCCGAGGGTGGGAAGCGCCTCCCTCTTCGTAGTCGAAGAAGTTCTCCGCAGGCATCCCCAACCAGGCCACCAGGGTGGCGAAGCCGTTCGCATCCGGCTTGAGGCCGTTCCCCAGCCGGGACAGCAGGGACGGACTGACTCCGATCTCCTTAGCCAGCTCGCGCCAGGACATCCCTCGCTCGTTTTTCGCAGCCTCCAGTGTCGCGTAGAGGCGCTGCGAGTCCACCGTTGTTCTAGTCATGCCTCCATTGTGCCACTTCCGATGCAATGTAGTGAAAATGAATCGATGTGTTAGGATTGATACGTTGTACCGAACCCGATGCAGAAAGGAGGAATACATGGCAGGCAAACGCGGACGTAGCTCGGTCACCGGGCGGTTTGTCAAGCAGTCCACGGTCAAGCGTCACCCCAAGACGACGACCAACGAGTCCACGAAGAAGCGTGGCAAATGAACCAATCCCTAGCCGTGGGGCGGATGCGTGCATGCGCCCCACGGCCGCCCCCAGTTTCTAGAGAGAAAGAACTTCCTTATGCGCATCACTGAGCACTACGCCATCCATGATGAGGTCCCGTTCCTCGACGTCCATCTCGAGCAGGACAACCAGCTGTTCCTCGACCCCAGCGCCATTCGCAACTCCACCGAACCGCGAGCCCGCCAGGCGCAAGCCCTGCTGCAAGCCTACTTCGCCGAGGTCCTGAGACTCCGCCAGAGTCCCGGTCGTGACGATCAGGCGCGCGGACGAGCTCTGCTGTCCGGATTGCGCGAACCCAACGAAAACCGCCTGGGATTCAGCCAGGGCAGGATCGGCGGGCACGCGATTGGCCCGGGTATCGCCGATGACCTGTGGGACCTTCTGGGCAACAATCCCGCCGCAGTCGATGCTGCGCTGACACGCATCGAGGACATTCCCCTGTTCATCCATCACGTTGGTGATGACCTCATCTCCGATCTCACCACGCGCGTCATCTATCCTGTGCTGGCCCAGTTCACCAACGAGATGGTCCAGCGCTACCCCTCGCTTGGCCGCCACGTGAGCACCGAGCAGATCGGTGTCTATCGTCCGCAGATTCAGACGTGGGAAGAAGAATTCTTCACGCTCCCGTACGTGTTCGACCGACAGCTCCTGCTCATTCCTAAGGGCTGGGTATTCTGGCGACTCCTGATGGACCCGGACGGCTTCTACAACCGCTTTGCCACGACCTCCGTGCAACAGGAACGCCAAAGGATTGATGCCAACGGCCGGCTGTGGAAGCCCATGAAGTCGGCGCTCAATGATGAGTTCCCCGACCACAAACAGCTCAACACGGACCGTGCCGCCCTCCATCGTCGGAACGGACGGGATCTCGTCGCTGAGTACCGGGTCCAGGTGGACGAAGAGTTCGAGCCGCTGACCGAAGAAGAACTGGGGCGCCGTACCGCAGCGTGATCTTGGTGGAGTCGCATCATAAGAAGTCGCTGAACGTTGGTCCGATGGGCAAGGCAGGGGACTGCTGCACGGAGAGGTGTCACATCATCTGTGGTGCCTCAGAGCGCTGCAGTCCCGTGCAAGACCTCGCGGGCGCCTTGGGTATCTCGACCCGGACGGTTAACCGCCTCACCACCAAGTACGTGGGCCTGTCGCCCTACACCATGATCCGCCGCCGACGCCTCCAAGAAGCGACCGAATGGATCCGTGGCAATGCGGATGAAGCGCTGGCCGATGTCGCAGTCCGCCACGGCTTCGTTGACCAGGCGCACCTGAGTCGTGAAGCGCGCACTCTTCTTGGGCTAACCCTCACGGACTACCGCGTGCGCACGATCAGGCCGTGACGATACCCACGTAGCCTCAATCAACGTGTCCGGTCAGTACATCTAGTCAACACGATTGGCACCTCACAGGCCGCCCGCTGATTCGATGGATGCCCCCCTTCTTGACCCCATGTCCGGGCGCGCTCCACGCTCATGTGGGTGCACGTCTGCACTGGAAGCAGCTATTAGCCTTGATCTATGCAGACGCAAATGGATCGTGGAACCGCACGTGACGCCCTAACGAAGTTCGCTCGGGAGTGGACGGAGCGTATCGAGGGGTGGCGGGCCAACGGGCAGACGCACACCGAGAAGTCCTACGCGCAGCAGTTCTGGTCTGCTCTGCTGCGCTGTTTCGGGGTGATCCCGGAGCGGATGGACCTATTCGAGCGGGACGCCATTCGGGCTTCCACCGGCGGTACAGGCTACATCGATTTCTTCTGGTCGGGTGTGGCCATCGGTGAGGCCAAGTCCCTGGGCGAGGACCTGGGCAAGGCCCACCGTCAGGTCCTGGACTACCTCTCGGGCGGTTCAATCAATTCCTTCGAGTGGCCCCGATTCGTGTTGGTCACCGATTTCGAGCACCTGCGGGTGGAGCGGATGGGTGATGATCCCTGGACGGTCGAGTTCGATTTGGCCGATACCCCGGCCCACGTCGATCAGCTGATGTTCCTGGCGGGGCAGGAGACCGTCACCAAGGCTGAGGAGAAGGCCGCGTCCCTGGACGCGGCCGCGCGCATGGCTGCGCTGTGGCAGGCAGTGGTCGGGGACGAGGCCGACCAGGGTGTCGGCGATGACGCCCCAACTAATCCCGAGGACGAGGACGCCCTGGCCCAGGAGGCCTCTGTGCTGCTGACCCGGCTGCTATTCCTGCTCTACGGTGATGACGCCGGGCTGTGGGAAGACGATCTGTTCCGCCGCTGGGTGGAGTCCGACACCACCGCGGACAACCTCGGCCCGCAGCTCCAGGGCCTGTTCAACCTGTTGAACACCCCCGAGTCCCAGCGCCGACGGGTGCCGGCTACCTTGGCCAAGTTCCCCTACGTCAACGGGGGAATCTTCGACGGCTCTTCCCCGGTGCCGTACCTCACCGCCGAGATGCGCCAAGCACTGATCGAGGCCTGCCGGTTCCGGTGGACCCACATCTCCCCCGCGGTGTTCGGCGCCCTGTTCCAGCTGGTGAAGTCCCAGAAGGCCCGGCGTGGGGACGGTGAGCACTACACCTCCGAGGCGAACATCCTCAAAACCATCGGCCCGCTGTTCCTGGACGACTACCGTTCCCGGGCGGACCGGCTGATCGCCAAGAAGTCCGCCACCCGTCGGGAGTTCGATGAGCTCCAGGACGAGATGGCAGCGAACCTCTACATCGACCCCGCCTGCGGGGCAGGGAACTTCCTGAACGTCGCCTACGCCCGGCTGCGCGAGATCGAGACGGATTTGATCGTCGCCCGCAACAAGCGGTGGGGCACGATGGACCTGACGTATGACGTGAGCTTTGAGCAGAAGCTGACCATCGACCGGTTCTGGGGGTTCGAGATCAACTGGTGGCCGGCCAAAATCGCCGAAACCGCGATGTTCCTCGTAGACCACCAGGCCAACCTCGCCCTGGCCAAAGCCCGCGGCGCGGCACCGAACCGCCTACCGATCCGCATCACCGCTCACATCGTCCACCACGACGCCCTGACCTTGGACTGGACCCAGACCCTGCCCGAACCTACCGGGCAGACCTACGTCTTCGGCAACCCACCATTTCTGGGGGACCACACCCGCACCGCAGCGCAACTGGCGTTGATGCGCCAAGCCTGGGGTGGCACCAAACAGCTCTCTCGCTTGGACTTCGTCACCAGTTGGCACGCAATGACGTTGCGGCTGCTGGAGAACCGCTACGGGGAGTGGGCGTTCGTGACCACCAACTCCATCACCCAGGGCGACCAGACAGCGCGGTTGTTCGAGCCGATCTACGAAACCGGGTGGCGCATCAAGTTCGCCCACCGCACCTTCCAGTGGGACTCCGAGGCCCCCGGAAAAGCCGCCGTGCACTGCGTCATCATCGGCTTCACCCGTGACCGCGCCAAGAAACGACGACTGTGGGACTACGCCACGGTGCGATCCGCCCCCACAGAGGTCACCGGAGTCAAGACCATCAACGCCTACCTCGTCGATGGTCCCGAAGTCCTGGTCGGCAAACGCACCACCCCGCTGGCTCCAGACTTGCCGATGGTCGATTACGGGTCGAAACCGGCCGACGGCGGAAACCTCGTCATTACTCCGGCTGAGTACGACGCGGTGATGGCCGATCCCGTGATGGCCCCATATGTGCGGCCCTACGTCGGGTCCAAAGAGCTGCTGAGCAGCCAACAACGCTGGTGCCTGTGGCTGCGCGAGATGAACCCCGGCGACCCCGCACACTCCCCCGAGCTCAAACGGCGTCTCCAGGCCGTGGCCGCAATGCGCGAGGCCTCCACGGCTGCCTCCACGCAGGACTGGGCCCGGTTCCCGCACTTGTTCCGCCAGCTCGGGCTGGTTTCCGACGTCCCCTTCGTGGGCATCCCCGAGGTCAGCAGCGAGAACCGCCACTACTTGCCGGTCTCCCATTTCGAGCCCGAGGTCATCATCTCGAACAAGGTCTACGGGGCCGTGGACCCGCACGGCATTGCTTTCGCCGTAGCCTCCTCCTCCATGTTTTGGACCTGGATGAAGACTGTGGGCGGTCGGATGAAGTCTGACCCGTCGTTTTCCAGCACGATCACCTGGAACAACTTCCCCATGCCCGCGCTGACCGACGAGCAACGCGCGGCGTTGTCCTCCGCTGGGACCAAAATTCTCGATGCCCGGGCTCAGCATCCCGACCGGCCATTGGATGAGCACTACGCGGCGCTGGGCATGGCACCGGAACTGGTACGCGCCCATGACCAGCTCGACACCATCATGGATAAAATCATCGGCGCGCCCCGCCGATGCCGCACCGCTTTGGAGCGGCAGGAACTGCTCTTCGACTCCTATATGCGCCTAACCCGGTAGAGGACCCGCCTGGCTTTCGCCCAGGCCGTGCGCTTAGCGCACGCCAAGTGCCGAGCGATCTGGCGACGTGCCCACCTCAACCGGATCGGGGCCCGGGTGCGGATGTCATTCCTCCTTGGAAGTTGCGTCGCGCAGCCGTGTGATGGTCCACCGGCTCACCCCGTGCAGGGTGGCGACCTCGGACACGGACAGCCCACCACGCAGTGCGGCCAGCGCGGCCGCGCGCTGGGCGGGGCTCAACTTCGAGGGGCGGCCGCCTACCCGGCCTTGTGCTCGTGCGTGTTCCAGTCCTACGCGGGTGCGCTCCTGGATGGTCTCTAGCTCCTGCTGCGCCAGGGCGGAGAGGATGCCGACCATCAGTCGCCCCTCGCGGGTGGCGGTGTCCAGACTCATGTCCAGCAGCACCAGGCGCACACCCTCCTCGGTGAGTTCGGCTGCGGTGTTCACGGTGTCACGCATCGAGCGGCCCAGCCGGTCCAGGCGGGTGACCACCAGGGCGTCACCGGTACGGAGGTGGCTGCGGGCGGCATCGAGTCCGGGGCGGGTGGAGCGCGCGCCGCTGATTGTGTCCTCGAAGACACGCTCGCACCCTGCGGCCGTCAGCGCCTCGCGCTGGGTGGCCAGGGACGCTGCCTGTTCGCGGGTGCTCACGCGGGCGTAACCGATCTTCATGGGGCCTCCGGCCGTTGGCTAGAACGACGATTTCACCCGCGGACTTCGGAGGCCGGGGGAAACCCGTTCTGAGTAAGGCCCCAAACGCGCCACAACGGTCCAGGAACACCAGGGCGGACCACGGTCAAGGCGAAGAACTCATTCAACGCTGCATCCTCAAATGCCCGTCCGAGACCATCGCCGGAGTAGTCGATGAACTTGACGTACTTGATGTCCGGATCGTCTTCGCAGTCCTCAACAACGCTCATGATTGACAGATGCGACGTCATCTCAGCAACTTGCCGGTAGCCGCCCCAGGCACTCGGGTTCAGAGCAAGCCTGTCGAGAGACGTCCGGTAGGAGTCGGTATCTCCAAGTGCGGTATGCCAGAGCCAGGCGGTTCCCAGCGGGGTGTCAGTGGTAGGTTCCCCTCCCGTTTCCTTGAATAGTTCCCGTGCCACCTCATCCGGATCTTCAGATGACTGAGCGATGGGCAGGGGCAAGGGGTTGGGTGTCTCGTTCATGATGCCTCCAAATGTTTGTTCTGATCTTCACCACTTTATAGGTGCAGTAACGGTCGTTTTTGCACCGCTCCCCTGCGCTCGGCTCTGGTGCCGGTTCCGGCCGCCATGGGTGTAGCAAAATCCGGTGCATAACGTGGGTGTGCGAAATGGACCTACGGTGACGAGTTTTGCTCCACGTCGGGGCCCGCCCATCCGGTGCAGACCTCCCAGTCGGGGATATGGGCCACGGGTAGGCCTGTGGCGGCCTGGATGATGTCTAAGGCGTCACTGATCGCCGTTGGTGGTGTTGGCGGGTCTCCTGGTCCGCGCCAGGTACTCGCGCGGATTTGCCACGGTGGGTGCACCGGGCGCGGGGCGCGGCCTTCTCGGGGGTCCGGTGGTGGGATCGGTGGGTGGATGGTCTCGGCGTGTAGGCGGCCGTCTCCGGTGACCAGCACGCCGCGCTCGGTGTAACCGTGCGCGGCCGCGTACTCAGCCCAGCGCGCAAGCTCGTGGAAGTTGTCGCGGTTCATGCCGTGGTTCATCATGGCGACCGCAGCTAGGCGGGCATAGTAGGCGCTCACCCGCGAGCCTCGGCGCGCACGCGCGCCACGGTGGATTTGCTCACCTCGCACGCGGCGGCGGTCTCCGCGATGCTGTGCCCCTCCTCGCGCATCGCGAGGATGCGCGCGCGCAGCTCGTCCGTGAGCGTGCGGCGTCCGCGGGGGCGGGTGCGCTGCCACTCGTGCAGGGTCTCCGTGGTCCATCCTCGCGTGTCGTTGATCCACACGTCTGGCTCGGGTGTTCCGGCCTTGATGAAGCCCTGGGGCGTCATGCCGACCACGGCGGCGGCTTCTTTCAGTCCGTGAAGGTGCGCGCCGCGCGGGATAGTCTTGGGCATTGCATCGTCCTTTCGGTGTGGCCTCCCGGCCCATTGTTCCTGGCATCCGCCAGCGGCCGGGGGGCATTTTTCATGCCCTGGGGGTGGTCCCCGGGCTCATGGTCAGCAGGTCGCACGCGGTCTCATAGGCTCGCATGGCGGCCTTGGACAGCTCTAGGGCCATGTCTACATGGGTCAGCGACTCCATGCGGCCAGCGGCGCGCGTGGCGGCTCCTGCGACCTCTAGGGCCGTGGCCTTGGTCAGCTGCGGGTCACCGCATCGCGGATCGGTGGGCAGCACCAGGCATCGCGGAATCTCTGCCAGGTACGGGGCGAGCGGGGTTCGCGCTGCGCGGCGCTGTAGCGCGCGGAGGTTGCCCAGGTGGTCGGCGCAAATCTCTCGTTTGTCCAGGTCGGACAGCATTTCGGAGGTCATCTCGTGCTCCTGTTCAATTCGGCCGGCGGATTCCGCCGGCTGCGGGGCGGCGGCCGCCGATCCGCTCCCCGTGGAGGGGATCGGCGGCCGCGTGGGTCGGGGTTTCAGGTGCTCAGGAGCACTCCCAGTCGGGGTGTCCGTGCCAGGTGATTCGCACGGCTCCGGCGTCGGGGGTGCCGAAGTCCACCAGCGGGGCGAGCAGCACGTCCTCGAAGAACGGGCCTTCTTCCACACGGAACACGGCGCGGCCGGTGTAGTACAGCTCCCCGTCGTCGTCGTACATGCGGAAGACGTGCCGCTCGTATCCGTCCACCAGGGGCGCGCCAGCGGTGAGCATGGCCGCCTGTCGCTCGGACACCTCGCCCGGGCCATAGGTCCACTTGCTGCCGGTCTGGTCGGCGTCCGCGAGGTGATCGCGGGTGATCGTCCACGCGCACGCTGGTTCGTCCTCCGGGGCCTCGGGCATCGGCACGACGGCCACAATCCCGAAGGGTTCGCCGGGGGCCAGTTCGTCCATGAACCGGGCGAGGTCGGGACCCCAGTAGGTATCCACCCCCGCGTCCGTGTCGATGGTGAGGCCGTGGCCGTTTTTCAGTGCGGCCTCCCCGAGCTGAAAGGCGTTCTGGTAGGTGTCTGCGAGGTATTCGCTCATGGTCCCTGTCCTTCCGGTAGTGGTGGCGGGTTGTTCCTCCCACCTGAACACTCTTTAGTTTATTCGCGTTCAACGCTAGACACAAGCCGGGCGGGGGACTTTTTTGGGCCGGGTTTACGGCGATACGGCTTACCGGGTTTACAGGTAGCCGGACATACGGCAGCGGTCGGGGGATCGTCCCCCGGCCGCTGCGCTGCTCGGCTACTTGCTCGCGGGCTGGTGGCCGGTGATCTTGCCGTAGGGGGCGCGATAGCTGCTCGTGATCTTGCGCTCTGCATCGAAATACAGGGTGCAGGTCTTGGCGTTGGCCCGTGCCACGGTCCACCAGGTGCCGCCTACCCTGATGCGGTCCCCGGCGTGGATGGTCTCGCGGCTGTAGTCGGCGGCCTCACCGGCGGCGAGCTGCTGGGCGCGCACGCCGCGCCAGTACGCCAGCGCGTCCGCGTTCTCGGCGGCGTCGGCCTGGATCGCCTCACGGCGTCGGCCGGTCGCGGCGGGGATCGCCTCGGCGTAGGGGGTGCCCCTGTTGGCGGTGTACCCGTCCAGCTGCCGCGCCAGTTTGCGGCCTTCGGCCTCTAGGCGCTGGATGCGTCCGGCCACAGTCGCGGGGCTGTAGCGGTGGGCCGTGGTGGTCGTAGCGGCTTGCGCGCGGCGCTGCGCCTCGGCGGCGTCCTCGTCGGCTCGGATCGCGCGTCCCTGCGCGTTCCATGCCCGGTCAATGGCGTTGCGGTGGCGGGTCTCGGAGTGGTGGCCCACCTTGATGGGCTCCCCACCTTCGGGCAGTCGGGCCGCTGCCGCGTCGGCGGCGTGCTGGGCGTCGGCCGCGCGTGCGGCCTTGCGCTGCGCCTTCTCTGCCAGGGCCTCGGCGCGGGCCTCTTGCCGGGCTGCGCGGTCGGCCTCGACCTCGGCCACGGGCCGGGCGGTGTCGTCGGCCTCTAGGGCCACCTCGTGCCCTGCGGCCTCTAGGGCCTTCTGCGTGCGTCCGGTGATCCAGGTTTTGAGGTTCCGGTCCCGGCTCTGCGGGACGTACCACGCACCGATGGATCGACCCCAGCGCCAGCCCTGGGCCTTTAAGATTTCGGCGGTGCCGTCCCCGCGCTGGGTGCCCTCGATGAGCGTCCCGTCCTCGCGGTTGTGGGTGATGGTCAGTGCGGCCATGATGCTCAGTCCTTTCGGTCGGTGCGGCGGGTTGTTCCTCCCGCCTGAACACTCTCTAGTTTACTCGCGTTCAACGCCAGACACAAGCGGCCGGGCAACATTTTCGCGCGGATTTTCGGGGGTCCGGGCATGAAAAAGCGGCCGGGGGATCACTCCCCCGGCCGCCTGTCCTGCCGTGCCTATTCGGTCGGTGCGCTGACCTGGTACATGGTCGTCAGTGCGCCTAGCCGCTGGTGGCATCCATCGCAGGTGCTCGGCGTCGGGGTCTCCACCTGTTCCCCCGTCACCACGGCTCCGGCTCCGAGGTCGCACTCGATGTGTCCGTGGCGGTAGTAGTCGCGGCACTCGGAATCGTCGCCGTTGGCGATCAGTAGCGCGCAGCACTCGCACACAAAAACGAGCATCGTCTCGGTGGTGGTCTTGGCGTTCATGGCCTGTGTCCTTCCGGTTGGTATGGCGGGTTGTTCCTCCCGCCTGAACACTCTCTAGTTTACTCGCGTTCAACGCCAGACACAAGCGCACTGACCACATTTTCACGCGGGTTTTCGGGGGTCCGGGCACAGAAAAGCGGCCGGGGGATCACTCCCCCGGCCGCCTGTCCTGCCGTGCCTACTCGGTGGCGGCCTCGGTCTGGCTGATGTCGAACACGGTCACCATGACGAAGCCGGTTTCTTTCTCGTCCTCGCCGTCCTTGTCCTTCTTCGGCTTGCCGTCCTCGTCCTTCACCTTGCGGGAGGTCGGGGCGAAAATCTTGATCCCGGTTTCACCCTTGCGAACCATTCGCCCCTCGGCCTTCCACTTGTTGAATCCGGCGCACAGGGTGGCGGTGTCCATCTGGGCGAAAATCAGCTCTTGATTCTTGGTGCTGTAGCTCGGGAACTGTTCCGCGAACTTGGCGAACGCGGCCGCGTATTCTGCATCCGACTCGATGCGCTCCACGGTGGCGGCGTGGGTCTTGGTGACCTGCTCGCGCTTCTCCGCTGCGGCCTTCTTGCGCTGCTCCTGCTTGGTGGTCATGGCCTGTGTCCTTCCGGTAGTGGTGGCGGGTTGTTCCTCCCGCCTGAACACTCTTTAGTTTACTCGCGTTCAACACTAGACACAAGTAGACAAGGAAGGTTTTTTGCCCCGCTCCTGCCCTTTGATCTGGGACGGTTCCGGGCTCTGACCTGTGGGGACCATCCGTGTAGCCTGGCCCGTCGTCCTGATAGCTGGAAGCAGGATGTGTTTAGTGGAGCGGGGTCAAGGGTGCGCGCAGCGCATCGCGCAGCGACGCCGCAGGCGCCCTTGACGCCGTGGAACGGGCACATACAATTCCGCGTCAGGACGACGGACAGCGAAGGTGAGCTTCCTCGATAGGTTCCCGTGCACATAATGAGGGAGGGCCCCCATAGCGGGGCCCTCCCTCATTAATACATGACGTCTAGACGTCTAAATGTCTAGACGTCCCGACTGCTCATATTCTCGAAGTACGCGCTCGATGGCCGCGACTACGACGGGATTCACCTTGGTGTCCATTTCGACCGTGGCGCGCTGGAGCTGCTTGTAGGTCTCTTGCGGTAGGCGAATCGTCAAGCGGGCTCGGTCATCAGTGGGTTTCTGGAATGTCTGGTCCAGCCCCTCTGTTGCTGGCTGTCGTTTTCTCTGAGCAGCTAGGCGCTCCTTGAAGTCGCTCATGCGGTCAGTGCCTCCTCAATGGTCGTCAGTGCGGCGGTGTAGCCCCAAAGATGCGAGGGCGGTTGACCCCATGCCTCTCGGAACGAAGATCGTTTGCGGATCGGTGGCAGCACGGGAATCTCGGCGGCTTCCAGCGTCTCTACAAGCCCGCGGTACGCGCGTGTGCTGGTTTCGGCAGAGGTGACCAACACGGCCACCGGCGCTACACCGGTGAGAGCGTCGATGGTCGCCCACGTACGGTCCATATCCGACATCGAGGCCATCGTAGGGATGATGACCAGATCGGCGGCCTCGGCGGCCGCCGTCAGAATTTGCGGGTTGCCAGGTGGAGTGTCGATGAAGACGTACTTGTCGCCCACCGGCCGCCGCAGTGTGGCGATGTTGGCGGGCACCACGTCGAAGGACAAAGCGGCGGCTTCTGCCCACCTCGTAGCTGATGCCTGCGGGTCGCTGTCCCACACCTCGGCTACATGCCCGCGGTTGGCGGCCACCTGGGCCAAGAACATGGCGGATGTGGTTTTGCCGCATCCACCTTTTGAGTTCAACAGGGCAATTTTCATGTGGTCCTCCCGTGCTCATGGCGTCTACCCGTCAAGACGTCTTGCCGTCCTGACATAGTGACAGGTTGACGTCATTAAGTCAAGACGTCTTGACGTCAAGATGTCGCAGGATAAGCAGGAACAGATAGCCTGAAAGCGCCTGAGTTTGCACGTTATGACGCGCGGATCGAGTGAACGCGCCTGCGGTGCGTAGCCTTAAGGGCTTGGGTGGAGATAGGCGACTAGCGCACGTTCTAACTGGCTGAGACGGGCTGATTGCAGATGGTGGAGAGTGGGACGGCCCCGGCCGGGGAGCACCTCAGTGCTCACCACTCCCTTTTCCTCCAGGAAGGCCATTTGCCGCGACAGGCTTTGCTCGGTGACCCCTAGTGCCCCGCTGATCGTCGCGCGCGTGGCGGGACCGAAGGCGAGATGGCTGAGGATGGCCACGCGCAGCGTGTTGCCAAGTACCTGCACAGCGGCATGAACCTCCTCGCTCTGACCAGGGATTTTCATCATGTAGGGCACTCTCCCAGTTTCTCATTACATGCAACGTCTAGAGATTCATGCAATTAAACAACCATACCGTGATAAAATGTCGTATAGCTTGCCGATGAGGATACAGGAGGTGATGAGGCATGGCTGAGTCTGGCGGTGGAGGGATGGGCAAGGGCGCCGGGATAGTGGGCGGTCTCGGTTGTTTGATCGTCATTGCGCTGATCGTCATGGTCTTGGGTGTGCCTCTCCTCGTGGCGGTCCTGGCGGGTGGTATCGCTGGGCAGCTCAGTTTGGACGAAGGCGAAGGGTGCGCGGATACCGTCTCTGCGAACGACGGCGGGAAGACCATCAACGTGCCCAAGGCGTTTCAGGAGCCAATCAAGAAAGCTGCGAAAGTCTCTGGTCTCCCCGAGCAGACAGTGGCCGCTCAGATCAAGGCCGAGTCCAACTTCGACACGCAAGCGGGTTCAGGGGCGGGTGCCCAGGGGCCAGCACAGTTCACCCCTGAGACGTGGGCTCGCTACGGCCAGGGCGGCGACATCCACGACATCGAGGATTCGATGTCGGCATACGGCCGCTACATGAAGGCACTGCGTGAGGAAGTGAAACCTCTGGCCGGGGATGACGCAAACAAGCTGGTGCGGCTGACCCTTGCGGCGTACAACGCTGGCCCGGTGGCGGTGCAAAGGGCCAAGGGCGTCCCTCCATTCCACGAGACGCAGGACTACGTCGCAAAGATCACAGGCTCCGCCCAGATGACGTTTTCGGGCGGGTGCAAGGCGGTTGAAGGTGGCAAGGCATGGAACGGCGATCTGGGCAAGGGGGAGTGGACGATACCGCTGCCCGGGGGTCAGTTCACGAGTGGCTACGGCGGCCGGAACGTGCCTGGCCTTCCTTCCTGGGCGCAGAACCACATGGGTGTGGACCTCAGCACCGGGGGCGGTGCGCCGATCATCGCTCCCACGGACATAACCGTGACCGGGACACTTCCCAACGATCACTGTGTGATGGGGAAGATGGATGCCAAACCCGGATTCCAGTTCGCGTTTTGCCATATGAAGTCCCTAGAGGTGAGGAAAGGCGAAAAGATCAAGCGCGGAAAACAAATTGGTGTGGAATCTGGATTCATGGGGGGCAACCCCAGTGGTGCAGCTGCTCACCTGCATTTCGAGGTGTACAGGCCCAACTGCGGTGCCGGGAAAAACGGTGGCATGAACGTGCCTTACGACGGGTGCAACCTCGATCCGGAACCGATTCTGAAGGAGAAGGGAGCGTGGGCGAAATGAGGCGGTTTGTTCCCCTTGCGTTGATACTGCTGTGCGCCACGGGGTGCTCGGGTGCCCCTGGGCCGGAACCCGTGACGACCAGTGCAACGACGTCGGCTTCCGCCACACGTGACCTCGCGGATGGCTCATGCCCGACGAGCAAGAGCGTGGACCGTTCGGACGCTTCCGCGACCGCGCGCTCCTATGCGCGCATCGGGCATTGCTGGGATTCAACTCTGGACGAGAACACGATGACGGGGGTGCTGCGTGCCAGAGACCTCATGAGCGTGTCTTGGTACGACGAGCAGAAGAAGGGCTCCTCGGCGCGCAACACACTGCAAGCCCAGTTCGGGAAAGCGGCGAAGCACGAAGGGTATTCGGTGCCAGATGCGGCTCCCACGGGTGGGGACGTGGACCGGAACGTGGCCGCTGACAAGGCAGTGCGGGGCATCACCACCTCCTGGCATTGGAAGACTCGTGACGGTTCGGCAGACATCGCAGGCGGACGGGACCAGCAGATCATCTACCTGGAGAAGCACGGCGGGCAATGGATCGTCGTCGGCGCCCAAACCACGATGACCGAGGAACTGGACAAGGCATGAAACTCATGAGCAGAGGCAGCACGGAAACCCATCACGCCGTCAAAGTCCCAAGATTCCCGGTCATTAGTCTGCGCGCTACGGCAGACCAGGTGATCGTGGAAGCACCCGGGGTCTATGAGGAATTCGCTCGCAACGAGGGCCAATCGCTGTTTGAGGTAGCGGAACCGGCCGCGTTGAAAGCAACGAAGACACTCGGTCTGCGGGTGTGCAAAGTAGTTGCTACCGACGCGGCCGACGATGACGCCACATTTGAGCTCGTCGCAGATGTCGATTTGGGAGAGCTGCAAGAACTGGCGTCCTACAACGGGGAGCCGGGCCAGTACGAAGTGGTGGAGCATCCAGAACCCGAGAATCGGCCCTGGTACGCACGCCTGGGACGTGATCGGGACCGTTACGGTGTCCGCAGCGGCGGCCGGGTGAACCGCCGAACGGTGGGATATATCGCGGCGGCTGGTCTGCTGGCTGTGGCAGTCGCGGTGCCGGTGTCCGGTGTGTTCCGTGACGAGCCGGAAGCCCAGCCTGAGCCGTACCACGCGGCGGCAGCACAGTTGCCGGTACAAGCACCGCCAGGATGGGGAACATTTGCCGGGTGGCACCAGAGCATCAACCAGCGCGCGCAGCCGGTGATCTTCGATGATGTGCTGCTGACCCCCGAGGGAAGACAGATTAGTGCCCTGGACCCCAACACGGGTGAACCGAAGTGGAGCACGGACGCGGGCATGGAGGTCACCGAGTTCGCTCCCATGACCGACACGTTGATCGCAGTCACAGACGGCAAGGCCGTGTCCCTGTTGGACACGTCCTCGCGGCAGGTCACCGCCACGTCGATGCCCAAGGAAGGGCAGATCGAGTTTGGATACGGCGACCCGGTGAAAATGACGCCCTCCTCACCAGTGGTGTACGTGCTGACGGACAGCGGCAAGTGGGCGAAACGAACCATGCCCGCGGGTTCCGAGATTGCTGGAGCAGCAGACGGTGCCGTGACGGCAGCAAGTACGGACGGCCCCTCAGCGCGGGTCTGGTCACTCACCGAAGACAGCGCCAAGCTGCCCAAGCCGGGCACCATCGCCGGCGTCGCCGGCAAGGGCGGTAAGACCTCGCCTGTGGAATCATGCACCGGCTCTTTTGACACGGTGCTGTGCCAGGCGAAGAAGGGAACGGCTACGGAGTGGTCCAGCTCGAAGGTGGGACGAAAGGGCGAGGCCACCTCGGTGTCTCGGGTTCACACTGCCGCTTTCAAGGGTTCCTCCGCTGCCGCGGCGACGGCCCCGGAAGTAGATCGCTCCACCGGCTCGTTCCTGGCTCGCGGCATCTGGGTGACGAACAAAGCTCTCGTGCAGGTGGGCTCAGAGGCCCACCTCGGCGGTGGGCGCGCGGTTCGGTCATCGCAGAAGGAGTCTGAGCTGCTGGACTCGAAGGGAAAGACCGTGGCCACGAGCACCAAGACAAAGGCGTTCCCCGCGGCCGTGAGCAAGCAGAACACAGCGATTGTGGTGGCCGCCGATCCATCGGACCCCGCGGCCACCAGCGTGTACGGCCTGCCAACGAATCCGAAGGAGGGGGAGTAAGTGGCTGAGACACAGGGGGCAACGACGATGACGGCAAGGAAACAAGTGATGGCAGGGAAGAAGTCCCGCAGTCAAGATCGAGAGCAGACGATGCAGGAGCGGTCCAATCCGTTCGTTCGTCCAGTGACGACCGTAGAAGCTGAACCGGATTTGGACCGATCCCCGATTCTTGGGGACCAGCTGATGATGATGGGCGCCACGCACATGGTCTCGAACGACCATGAATCAGGGGAAGAAACCTATCGGGAGACACCGAGCACCGAACACCTGAACCTCATTGGAGCCAGTGGGGGAGTGGGGGTCAGCACCATCGCCGCCGCGTGCTCGGATCGAGTGATCGACACTGGAGAATCGGCCCCAGCGGAAGATGCTGCGGGGGTTGTGGTGGCCGCAGTGACACGCCATTCCCTCGCAGCTGCGGAGCAGCTGCGCGTCGATGACGCGGCCAATGCTCTGCGCGGACTGATCCTGGTGCACCACCGCAGACCCGAGGATGTTTCCTCTGAGACCCGCAGCTACGCCAAGCGGGTGGCGCGTCTGTATCCCCGATCTTTTGAGGTCCGATACGAACGGCGGTGGCCCGACGTTGACGGCCCCGTAACAGCTTCCTGGGCACACAAACGGCGGTTCACCTACATGGTGAGAACGCTCGATGCCTGGGCCAACCCAGTACCCCCCACAGAGAAGGAGTGAGCGGTGTCCGCATCCAGGTACTCGAGCAGCAACCCCGCACACCAGCAGCACAAGGAGAACACCATGTCCTCAACCACCAAGAAGCACCGCCTCCCGACCGCCGTTGCTCTCGGCTCCGCCCTCGTTATGGGCGGCGCCTCCCCGGCGCTGGCGATCGACGGCACGCCCACGCAGCCCCCCGGGTTCGATTTCGTCTCCACCCTCGTGGGCTGGGCGCTGTACGTGGCGGCCTTCGTGCTGTTCATCTACTTCATCATCGGGATTGTCACAGCTGCCAAGGCCCGCCGCTCCGGTGACCAAGAGATCACCGCTCCGCTCTGGCCGCTGCTGGGCGGTGCAGCACTGACCGTCGTGGGTGTGGTCTGGCAGAACGTCGTGGGCATCTAAACGCCGACCTACCAGCACGACCAGCGATGACAGAAGGGAACGACCAGTGAACAAGACGAAGACACGCAACCGAAACGTGGCCGCCGTGACGGTGGGCCTTGCGAGCTTGCTGGCAGTGTCCGGGTGCAGCCATCAGCCCGCGGAGAACTACGCCTATGCCTGCCAATCCGATCTTGACCACGGGGACACGTCGTCTGTCAGTAAGGAGGCGCCCGAGACGGACTCGTGGGCACCGGGCAAAGACGGGGTTCGCTACCCGGTGTCCGCGAAGTTCGGCGGCTGCCAAGACCTGAGTTCGGGGTGGAAGGTCGGACACGCGCACAACACGGCAGGGGCGCTGTTCGCCGCGACGGATTACCTGGCTGGTCCCACCAAAGACGAGCAGAAGAACGCCTCGGAAGAAGACGCCAAGAGCGTCTACGCCGCGGGCAAGGTGCGGGACCAAATCATCGCGGACGGAAAGAAGCCCAAGACACCCGAACCGACGGGGGAGGGTTACGTGACGGAATCGCCGGGTAGCGACGGGTCCGCCCAGCTGCGCGGGTACGAAATCCAGCAGGAGAGCGCCGACAAGGTGCATGTACTCCTCTACGGACAGTCAGACAGCGTTCTCAGCGGCACCTTCGGTCTCACGATGGTGTGGCAGGACGGTGACTGGAAGCTGGACCCCGTGTCTGCCGACAAGCCGATGGAGTTGCAAATGACCACCACATCTGACCCGGCCGTTACCTGGAGTGCCTGATGCCGGGTTGGCTCACAGACGGCATTGGAGGGCTCATTGAGAAGGGCTTGGATGCGGCCATGCGGTGGCTGCTCAAATCCCTTCTTAGTGCCCTGCAAGTTGTCCTCGACGGTATCTCCCAGTGGTGGCTCGGTATTTCCGGGCCGGGGATGGGCGAAGGCTCCCCAGCGGCCGCGGTTCAGAGCAGCACAATCTACTTTGTGGCGGTTGCCGGGATCATTGGTACAGCGTTTGGCATCGTGCGAGTGGTAAGAACGCACTCAAAAGACGCCTCAGTAGACCTTGTGATGGCGATGTTTTCGACGGTAGCGGTTACCGCTATCGGAGGCACGGCCGCCACCTATCTGCTGAAAGCTAGTGATGCAGTGTCTCCGTGGCTACTGACTAACATCACTGGACAAAGCGAGGATGAACGCACGTCGCTGTACACGATGCTCGACATCATGCCAGGCGACCAAAGTGCCAAATTTGTTATTGGACTCGCCATCGTCTCGGTGATTCTGGTTCTGGTGGCTGCCTTGGCCTCTATAGTGAACGCACTGTTTGTGGTATTTAGCTATGGGATGGTCGCCGTTCTGGTTGGTTTGCTGCCTATTTTCGCCGCCCAATCGCAAACACAGGGAGGAAAAGAACGCTTTTGGAAGGTGATGGGGTGGATTTTCGCAGCCGTTCTTTATAAACCGACCGCGGCCGTTATCTACGGTGTGGGTTCGCTGTGGATCAAGGGCATGGTGGGAGACGATCAGAAGGGTGATGCCTTTGCTGAGTTGATTTCGCTGATCTCGGGCATGGTCGTCATCATCATGGCGTGTTTGGCGCTGCCTGCGCTTATCAAGATTGTGACGGTGGCAACGACTGAGCAAGCCCGCGGCGTGAGCGCGGGCGGGGCAATTGCAGCCGGTGCCGGTGCCATAGCTGTGGGTTCGTTGGGCCTCGCCGCGGCCGCGGGAGGCGGTGCCGCTACCGGCGCTAGCGCGGCGTCCACTGGTGGGGCTAGCGCTGGTCTGAGCAGCACCGGCGATGCCCTCGGTGGCGCTACAGGGGGAGCAGCAAGCAGTGGCGGCGGCGCTCCCGGGGGAGCCTCAGCTGCGTCTTCAGGTGGAGGGTCCGTGTCCTCGGGAGGCTCCCCTGGGGGCGGGCCGTCGTCGGGTTCCAGCAGTAGCGAAGGAGGCAGTGGCTCAGCGTCCACTCCGCACGCAGAAAGTGGTAGCGCAGCCTCGGGTGCTGTTCCATCGTCCACTACCAGCCCAGGCTCAGCGACCCCGGCCGGTGGCGGGTCTGGTGGCGGCGCTACGGGGGTCAACGGGTCCAGCGGAAGCAGCGGAGCTACCGGAAGCAACGGAGCCCGTGACAGCAGCGCCCCGGGCGGGATGTCGGGAAGTAGCGCGGCATCTGGGTCAGGGTCTGATTCCGCCCCTAAAGGTGAGTCCAGTGCCAGCGGCGGCGGCTCAGTTCCCAATTCCGGAGCTGGTGCCTCCTCCAGCGGAGGAGAGCACGCTAGCGCAGCTCCCGTTGGTGGTGGCGGCGGAGGCGGTTCTGCCGCAACTCCCACGGGATCGAGTGATTCAGGGAATGTGATGTCTCCGAACATGGCGCGCGCGCTAGCCGAAGCAGGCAGGTTCACCACGTCGTCTGTCGGGCGGCATCTTCAAGACCTCGAAAACGTTGAACACTAAGGACCGAGATAACTCATGTCAGATCACGCGCAACACCGCATCAGGATGTACGGGAACATTACTAGCCCGCGTAAAGAAGGTGTGCTCGGGTTGTCAGCTCTTGCCACCATCATCGGCGTTATTCTCGCCGTCTTGATATTCGTAACAATGCCACTGGGAATTTGGGTTCAGACGGCCATCGTGGTTCTTGGTGTGGGCGCCATGATCGCCATTTCCCTCGATGGCAGGCAGGGGCGTAAGCGGTTCGAGGAGCTGCTGGCCAAACACCATTTCAAGAAGGCGGAGAAGATGGGCTCCACGAGCTACCTAGCCGGTCCCACGTCTCAGCTGCCCGCTGGTGACTTCCCCCCGGTGGGGATTCTTGCGCGGACGGAACTGGTGGGCACGACACCTGCGGGAGCGGACACTGAGAAGGCCATGATCTGGAATCCCGCGAACCGTACTGGAACGGTGATTTTCAGCGTTCAGTCGCCGGGCATGGGTCTGTTGGATCAGGGGTCCATCGACCTCATGGTGGACCAGTGGGGAATCTTCCAGCGCGAGGCGGGGGTGTCTTCCTCGCTAGTTCAGGTCGCTGCAACCACTCAGGCGACCCGTGACCCTGGGAACCGGTTGCCGGATGCCGTTCGTGTGACGAGGGAGCAGTCCCAGGTCCATGACACCCCGGAGTTTGCTCGGGAGGCGATGGATGAGATTGTCCAGGATTTGAACAAGGGCGTGCCGAAGATCGACCAGTGGGTGGCGGCCACGTTCACGGCGCGGCCAAATCGCGACGCCGGGACAGGCGCACGTTCCAGAGAAGACTTGGCGGAAGACATTTCGACGCTGCTGCCTGGGATGCTCGCGCAGCTGAAAGTCGCTTCTGGTGGCACCGTGAGCGTGCTGGGCATGGACGACGTAGTGGACCAAGTCCACACCGCATACAATCCCGCGGTGGCACCGGCCGTCGAGACAGCCCGTTTGGCCGGTGACGGCACGGGACTGGCGTGGGGTGAGGTTGGCCCGACGAACGCGAAGCTCACCCCTGGATGGTGGGAGCACGCTGGCTACTTCTCTAAGTCCTGGCAGATGTATCAGCCTCCCGCCGCGAATTTCCGTGAAACGGGGTTGGCGGGCCTGCTCTCAGCGCACGGAGTGTTCGAGCAGAAGCGCGTGACGCTGCTGTTTCGCCCCATGAGCCCGGGAACCTCCCAGAAGGCCGTTCAGGATCAGGTGACGAACGCCAGGTTCGGAAACAACCAGAAGGGCCAAAAGTCGTCCCAGATCAAGCGAGTGGCGTTGGAGAAGGCGGAGTACAGCGAACGCGAGCAAGCCGAAGGTGCTGCGATGGTGCGTTTTGGATTGGTGGTCACGGCAACGGTGGATGACCCCGCGAAGTTCCCTCGGGTCGAAGCAATTCTGCGAGACCAGGCTGTATCGGGCATTCAGCTGCGCTTGCGAGATTGCGAATACTCGGATGACGCGGCGTTCGCGTTCGGGCTCGGCATCGGTTCAGTCCCCAAGGACTTCACCCGCTTGTCGAACACACTGCGTGAGAGCGTCTGAGAAGGAGAAGCATCGTGTCACTGGTAGACAAGTTGGTCGATGGGATTGCCTTCGGCTGGGGTAAGAACAAGGACGGCCAGCAGAACGAGATGCTGGAAGCGCGGGAAAAGAAGGTCCCGACGCTGACAAAATACGGCTACGAGCGTCCCGAGGGCGGCGCGTGCGGATGGGTTGAGGCACCTGTGGAGTATCAAGCCACCTCACGCCAGACGGCCGGTCTGTGGCCGTTCTGCGGGGCGGCCTCCTCGCCGCTGGTGGGTGCCCCTCTCGGACGCAACACGATCAACGGGCAGATCACCTGCGGCGATCCAATCAGCCTGTACATCAAGGGCATTGTCTCGGCCCCGTCTGGCTTCATCATGGCCTTGAACGGACGAGGGAAGTCCACCATCGCGGTTCGGTGGGCGTTGGCGCTTATCGACGCTGGATTCCTGATTCTGGTGCTGGGTGATCTGAAACCCGACTACGCCGGGGTCGTGAAGGAGACTGGCGGGCAAGTGCTCACGGTCGCGCCTGGCCTGTCTGCCATCAACCCCCTTGACGCTGGGCCGGCGTGGGAGCTGCTGGGGCAGCTTCCCCCGAAGATGCAGGCCGCTCAGCGATCCGAAATCCACAACCGGCGCTTGAACACTCTGCGAGGTCTGGTGGAGCTTGCACTGGGTGACGTTCTGACGGAGAAGAAGAACGAGGGAACAGTGCTCTCGATGGCGATCCGTCACGCCTCCGACAAGGCGGAAGCAGAGGACCGGCAGCCGCTGGTGTCCGACGTCCAGGACGTGCTGCGCGATCCTCCGCACGACATCATCGACATGCTCGTCTTCGATCCGGAGCTGGACGACAAGAGGCGAAGCCGAAAATACTTTGAGCTGACCGAAACGCTCCAACGGGGCTTGAACTCCCTCGGCCCGGAAGGACCGTTCGGTGACGTGTTCTGCCGCGAGACGACGGAACCGATGCGCTTAGACCGCAGCGTTTCCTTCGACGTGTCGGCCATCGACGAGGCCAACGGAACGTTGCGTGCTGCCGTGCAGCTCGTGTGTTGGAGCTACGGGCAAGCCGGGGCCTCAGCCTTGAAGGATTTGGCCTCAGAAGGGCTCATCCCAGAACGTCACCATCTGATGATCATGGATGAGCTGTGGCAAGTTCTCAGCGCGGACGAGCAGCTTGTGCACCGCGTCAACGCGCTGACCAAGCTCAACCGCACGAAGGGCTTGGGACAGGTTCTGATCACGCACAGCATGAAGGATCTACAGCTGTCCACGCCAGCGTTGACCTCCATCGCTACGGGATTCCTGGAACGATCCTCCGTCAAGGTTTTCGGCGGGCTGGCCCGCAACGAAATGACTGACTTGACCCAGGTCGTGCCGATGTCCCAGAAGGAGCAAGACCTGCTCGTTTCCTTGTCCGCAGAGGGGGGCGTCGATCCGAAAACGAACCGGACCCTGCCGCCGCCAGGACGTGGCCGCTTCCTTTTGAAGCTGGGCGAGACCACAGGAAGTCCGTTCTACATGAACCTCACCCGGAAGGAACGGAGGATTCACGACACCAACGAGGCATGGGCCAACAGCATGGCGGCACACCGGTTAGAACGGGAAACGGCATAAACTGCAACAGGCAAAGGGAAAACAATGTTTGGTATCGCGTCACTCCCGGTGATAATCGCCCTGCTGGTTGTGTCTTTATGTGTCATAGCTGTAGCTGCCTGGTTCTGGCCCAACACAAAGAAGACTCCCGAAAAGATGGCGAACAAGCGCCTCGGGAATCGGTCCTCCTTCAGTTATTCGCAGACTGAGGCACGAATCAAAGACGCTCGGACTAATCTGCATCCTGAGATTGAAGATATCGGTCCCGGATTGAAGCTCGGTTCCGTAAACTCCGATCCCATTTTTCAGGGGTGGCGGCAGTGCAGTGTACAAATACATGCGCCTGGTCGGGGGAAAACAACAACTCAAGTTGTACCCCATGCGTTTGACGCTCCCGGCGCTCTCGTCATGACTTCCAACAAGTCTGACGGTGTCTGGGAAGTGTTCGCGGCGCGCATGTTCCACGGCAATGTCTGGATTTTCGATCCAACCAACATACTTGACCGCAAAGATCCGAGTACCGATCATTTCAACATCATCGGCATGGTACGGAACAGCATGGATGCCGAAAAGGTGGGGGCGATCTTCGAAGCTGCGACCCACGGGGAAGGCAGTAGGGAAGGGAACCCCAATGCCCACTTTGATTTGATGGGCTCAAAAATTATTGGATCACTCCTGCTCGCCGCCAATGTCTCCGGCAAAAATGACCGCGATGTTTTCCGGTGGGCAATGACGACGGATGAAGACGAGCCAGCGGCCATCCTCGATGAACATGGCTTTGCGAACCAAGCGGCTACCTTGCGGGGCCTGAAACGGCAGCCAGTAGAGACCCGTGGATCGGTGTGGGCAACTGCTCAACGGTGTGCTTCGCCGTTCGAGCACGAAGACTACCTAGCCTCCATTCGCCCCGTGAACGACCAGCACCGCGTGTTCGATCCAGTGGCTTTCGCGTCAAGTACCGACACCCTGATACTGCTGGGCAGCCGGACAGCCGGCGCGACCTCGGCGCTGGTGTCGAGCTTGGTGTGGGATGTCTTTCGTAGCGCGCAGAGGGAGGCGCTGGCTGGCTCAAACGGTCGGCTGCGCGTGCCGTTAGTGATGGAATTGGACGAGGTAGGTAATACCGTAATTCTGCCGGAACTACCAGAGTGGTACTCTTTCGCCGGGTCGCTGGGAATTATCATCAGCTCGTATTTTCAATCTGTTTCCCAAGGCCGAAAACAGTTTGGCAAAGAAGGAATGAATGAGCTTATAGGAGCCGCTTCGGTCTTGGTTTACGGAGGTGGTGGCACCGAGGAGGATTTCGTTTCGTCACTATCGAAGATAATCGGGCATTACGACCACAAGGTCACGAGTCATTCTTCTTCGTACAATGCGCGCTCCGGGCATGGGAGGAGTAGTTCAGATCAGATTCAGCGACGCGAAATTCTGTCTGCCGCTGACTTGTCGAACCTTTCGCCCGGCACGATGTATGTACGCACAAGTGATGGTGGCGGCGGCATCGTCACCTCGCATTACTGGTTCAAAGACGAGCAGCTGACGCAGAAGATAGAGCCCAGGATGCGACGCTTGAAGATGGGGCTCAAATCAACTGGACCCGAGGACAAGGATCTTATTGATGTCGGATAATGTGCCGGAAACGCAAAGCGCGGAGTTCGAGCAAGAACCCCCGAATTTTGGCGAGTGGATTCAAGCGACCCTCGCAATCATGGAATACCCCGCGACGCAAGGCGGTGTGTTCTGTCTGCAGTGGTGGGAGCATCCCGAAGCCGTGGCCCGGTTCCGGGCCCTGCATCAGCAGTACCTCGTGGCGCGCGAGAAGGGCGAGATGTCGGACTGGTGGGTGCATCACTGGGACTTGCACGCCAAGGCGCTGTTTGACCCCCAGACTGGGGTATTCAGGGACTGTTCCGCGGGCCACCGGCCGCGCGAGACACGCCGCATCCTGGACGTCACCGGGCAGGAACTGGGGGCAGAGGGTTTCCCTGCCGTTGCAGCGAACTGGGAACCGGCCTGGTACTGATCCCCTTGCGCGGGGGCTAGAGGCTGCGGCCGCGGCGGTGAGTCTGGTGGGCGTGGTGCTGCTGCACGCTGCGCGTGGTGCGGGTGTCAGTGGGCTGGGAGGGCCGGGGGGCTCGTGCGGCCGCGGCCCGGCTGTTCTCCCGTGCCTCCCCGGGGCGCGTTCCGGCCGCGAGGTGGTGCTGGTCCATCGTGGCCTGGAGGTCGGTGGCCCGGGCCATCTGCGTCTCGTCCATCCGTGAGGTGCCCACACGGGTGCGCGGGTTCTCGTCGCGGGCGGTGGCATAGCCCTGGTAGGACTGCTCCCGCGTGGCCGTGGCCGTCTCCGCCTGCCGTTCGGCGGCCGCGGCCGCGGTCTCCGCGGTGGCCAACTGCCCGCGGTCCTCGGTGACCTCGTTCTGGGCGGCGGTGTAGTCGTGGTGGCGCTCCAACCACTGCTCGTCGTCCCGGCCCGGGGGGGTGTCCTGCCCGTACTGGTCCCGGTAGTCCGTGAGTGCCTGCTGGTAGTCGGCTTCACGGGCGGAACGGGTGAAGAAGTTCGCGGACTCGACCCGGGCGGCTGCGGCCTCCACCGGCGCGTAGTCCTCCCGCGCGGTCTCGATCAGCTGCTCGGCAATGGCCTCGCGCTGGCCGGTGGAGTCCTGGAGCTTCGCCCGCGCTGCCTCCAGTGCCTCACGGGCGGCGTCGCGCTCGGTGTAGGCGCCCTGCTCGGCCTTGTAGTCGCGTTCCACAACATCCCAGAGGTCTTCCACGGCCTGCGTCCTTTCCTCGGTGGTCACGGTGACCGCGACCTCGGCCGGGGTCACCGTCTCACGGTGGGTGCGCTCACGGGTGGCGGTGGCCGCGGTGGTCTCCACCTGTTCCGGGTCCGGGCCGGGTGTGTGCGAGAGCGCCCCGCGCTTGTGCACATCGGTGATCTGCCCGGCGAGGTAGGCCCCCCGCTCGGATTCCGCGTACTGCTTCGGGATCGGTGTCTGATCCGTGATCCGGTAGGTCTCCCGGTAGGCGTCGACCTCACCGGCGACCCGATACCACCGGGCGGCGTTGGCCGGGTTCGCGGGCACCTCACCCAACGCCTCAGCCCATGCCGGGCGTTCGGTGGCGAGCTGCTTGCCGCGCAGCACGGCCAGCTCCCCGATGTCGGTGTGGTGGGCGTCCAGGATCGTGCGCATCGCCTCGGGGGTGTGCTGGTGCTGGAGCCAGTAGGTGCCCGCGGTGTGCCCACTGACCCCGTGCGTCAGTGTGCCCAGCTCCTGCTCTGCCAGGGTGTGCCCGGTGGTGGGCAGGGCCGCGTCGCGGATCGCTTTTTCCTGGGCGAGTCCTTCGGACAGGGTGCCCCCGGTCTCCGCCCGCGGGCGTTCCCCACGGGCGACCTCCTCCACGGCTTTCTGGGTAGGGGAGACGAACGCGCGCCTTGATAGTTCCGCGTCGATGGAAGCCAGCTCCCACCGGTATTCCGCGGAGTCGTGGGCGGTAGCGCCCTCGGCCATCCCGGCCCGGCGTGAGCGCAAGTGCTCGGTGGTCTCCAGCGCGTGCGGGCGGGTGTGCCAGTTCGGGTCGTCCACCGTCGTGGCGGGCTTCTCCGCAGTCTTCTGGATGGTGCGGGCGGTGGCCTCCAGGCGTGCCAGGTGCTCGTCGGGGATCGCAGCGAACGGGCGGGGCCCGGTGGTGTCGCGCAGCGTCTCGTCCTCGGCGCGTAGTCCCTTCACACGCCAGTGCAGCACCGCGGCGTCGTCTTTGGAGTCCCCGAAGTTCCGTTGCGCGTGGGCTCGTGCCAGCAGCGCGGCCGGTTCCAGGCCGGCCTCGGTGGCGTTGGCCAGTTCCGTGGCCAGCGCCCCCCACGCCGGTGCAGCGCGCAGCTGCGCGGCGCGGGTGAACCCCACCGCTTCGATGGCTGCGTGTTCCATCGCCTGGGACCGGGCCTGGTCGGTGAGCGCGGTGTACAGGCCCACACGTTCGGCCACGGAACGGTTCTCGGCTCGCAGCCGTCCCACCTGCTCGTGCACGGACAGGTTCGTTTCGTACGCCCCGGTGATGGATTCCAGCACCTCGTCCCGGGTGCTGTTCTCCCCGGTGACCACGTACAGGTGGTTGCCGAACTGCCCACGGGTCGCGCCCACGTAGGCCCCAGCCCGGTCGGTGGAAGCGTCCAGGACGGTGTGGGCGGTGTCCACGGTCGCACCTTGGGCACGGTTGATCGTGGCCGCGTAGCCCAGCTCCACGTTCTGGGCCACGTAGGCGGCGGGCAGGGTGATCGTCCCGCCGTGGGTGGTGTGGGTGACCGTCAGCCGCCCATCCTCGTGGACGCGGGCGACGTCCCAGATGTCCCCGTTCTTCACGAAGTCCTTGCCCTGGTTCAGCGCCAGGGTCCGGTTGTTGCGCCGGGTCACTACCCGGTCCCCGGTGTAGATCGTGACGTCGGCTTCGGTGGTGGTGTGCGCGGTGGTCTCCAGGTGCCCGCGGTGCAGCGCACGCGCCTGGGCCAGCTCGTTCAGCGCGGTGACTTGCGCGTTGGTGGGGGCAATCATCATCGAGTTGCGCCCAGCTTCGGTGTCGGTGACCCACGCGGTGAACACCTCGCGCAGCACGGTCTCCTCGTCCCCGGCGCGCACCCGCCCGGCGTCCACGTACCAGTCGAAGGGGCGGTCTGTGCCGGTGGCGGGCGGCTCGCGCAGCGCCAGGGACGCGGCCACCTCGGCCTCGTTCACCTGCCCCGGATCATCCGGGTTGCGGAAGCGGTAGACCTCCTCCAGCCTCGGCAGGGGCGCGGCGTTGTCGATCATCCGCAGCGCGCCACCGGAACCGATGGCCGCCAGCTGCCGGTCATCACCCACACCACGGACCACGGCCCCGGCCGCTTCGGCGGTGGCCACCAACTGGGCCAGCTTCGGGGTGGCGACCATCCCGATCTCGTCCACCATCAGCACATCCCCCACCCCCAACGGGCTGCGTTCAGCCATCAGGAAGGCGTCCACGGTGGTGGCGGTGATCCCCATCGAATCGCTCATCACATCGGCGGCCGCCGAGGTCGGTGCGACCCCGAACACCTGGTGCCCGGAAGCGGTCGCGGTGTCCACGACAAGACGGGTCAGGGAGGTCTTACCAGCACCTGCCGGACCGATCCCCAACCCCAGCAGCCGGTCACTGGTCACGAACTCCCGCGCCATCCCCGCCTGCGCCTCCGAGAGCTGCACCCCCGCCTCACGGGCCGCATCCAGCTGGGTGGTGAACACCTCGCCGGTGGCCGCGGGAATCACCTGGGAGGTGATCGCTGCGTCCAGCAGGTAGGTCTCGGAGGCGATGATCCCGGTGGAGGTGAACACCTCCCGGTTAGCGGTCTCATAGATGCTGGAGCCGTCCGCGCGCAGCAGCTGGCGGTCCGTGGGAAGGGGCACGTTCAGTGCCGGGGTCATCGACACTGAGGCGGCCTTCACGGCCTGCACGGTGGCGGTGATGGCCTGCGGGTCGGCACTCGCGCCCCCGGTCGCCTCCCGGTAGTAGCGCAGCGCCTCGGCCTCGATGTTGGAGGCGCGCCAGGTGGAACGGGTGTCGGAGAGCCGGTCAATGATCGCGGCCACACGCTCGTGCTCGGTGGTGGCTTCCAGTGCCGCGGCGGCCACCGTGACGGCCTCCGCCCGTGCCGTGGAGGCCGCCCGTAGGTGCTCGGCCAGGGCCTCACCCGTGGGCAGGTTCGGGGTCACCACGGCGGCTTTCGCCCGCCACGATTCGTTGAGCTGCGCCAGTGAGTGCGGGCCCTCCTTGGCCGGTCGGGTGGCCAGCGTGGCCTGCTGGGCCAGGGCGATGCGCTGCTTCGCGGTGGGCGCGTGGCCGTGGTCTGCGATGAACGCCGCTTCGACCTCGGCCAAGGTCTCCTTGATCGAGGTGGAGCGTGCGGAGAACGCGGCGACCTCGCCACGGGTGATCCCGGCAAGCTCAAAAATCTGCTTCCCGCGCGCGTCGGTGGGGACGAACTCCAGGCCCAAACGGTCGTGGATGTGGTGCATGATCCGCGAGTTGTACAGCTCGGAGGCTGCGACGTTGTACTGGTAGATCATCCGCCCATCCAGGGTGGACCACTTCCCGTCTGTGCCCTTGACCCGGTTGGCGACGACCAGGTGATCGTGCAGGTTTGGGTCACCGTGACGTGAGTCGTAGTGCCGGAACTTGGTGGCCACCAGGCCCCGGTCCGTGTCGATCTGCTCCACACCACCGTGGCCGCGGCGGGCGTAGATCGCGTGCTCCTCCAGGTAGCTCACGACGTCCGCGATGGCCGCCTCATGGGCGGCTTCGATACCCGTCCGCAGGTTCGCGTCCCCCAATCCCCAGGCCATCGACACGGATTTGGTGGGGGTGAACACGAGGTCGTACCCGGCCACCGACTGCTGCCGGGGCGTGGTGTTGTTGGCGATGAACGTTGCCAGCTCCACCCCGGATGCGTCCCGGCCGTGGGTGTCTCGGAACATCGCCCCGGCGACCCGGTTCTGAATCTCTTTGCGCTGCTTGCCGGTGGGCGGGGCGTCGTGGGTTCGGAAGTGCCGCCCGTACTCCGCGTCCAACATTTTTGTGAAGTCGTTGGCCGGTGTCTGCGCGAACTCACCCGGCTTGCTGCCCAGCCGTGTGGCGTTAATCCAGTCCTCATTGCCGGTCTCGATGGCACGGTTCCCGGCCGCCTCGGCGGCGCGTTCCTCACCCTTGGTCATGGTGTACCCGGTGTAGAAAATCTCCGGGTCTCCAGCATCCAGGGCCTTCTCCGCCAGGGCGTAGTTTTTCAGTTCGGTGTGCCGGGCCAGGGTCAGGGAGACGGTTTTCTGGGTGGTGTTCAGCGTCCGCGCTATCTCGTGCTGCGGGGTTCCCTCGATCCGCAGCTTCAACGTCTCAAACGCGGATCGCGCAGCCCCCGCGCGCACACCCGCCACGGCAGCCGCGCGCGTGGCGTTCTGCTCGGCGGTCAACGTAGCGGGATCACGCGGGCTGTATCCCTCACCGAAAAGCGCATCCATCTGCGCCTCGGTCACCGTCCCGTCAATCCCGAAGTGCTCCACGCCGGTGCCGTACCACTGGCCCGGGGGCATCCCTGTCACCTGGTAGTAGTCGCCCAGCTCGCGGTCCCCGGAGCGCAGCTGATCGCCCGAGGCCACCTCGTTCGTGTAGTAGAGGTGACCGTCGCCCGTGGAGAGCTTGTGGACGGTCATCATGGGCACAAGAGTAGCAACTGAGCGCACGGATATACCCCTGGGGTCACTGAGTGCATGAGGTGTGACGTCTGATAGGTCCTAAGTCAGCGAGCGAGGCACGAGCGAGATGGCGTGGGCCGGGAAGCGTCCGGGCATCTACTGATGCCCGCGATTGTGCCCATGAGGCCGCGCCGGTGGGCAGGGTCGGGGCCTGCCGCAGTGAGGGACGAACGGAGGCCGGCACCGGCGCTGTCCACGGGTGCGAGCTGTGCACAGGTCACCGGAGGAGGAACGGGGGAGGAGACCCTGTGTGCAGCGTGCCGACTGGGTACAATCGAGGCCACCAACACCGCCCCCGCGTAGGCGGGGTGGTCGGTGGCCGCTAGGTTTGGTTGAGGGAGAGATGGGTATGGCAGCACCACGGAAGTCCGCGACGAAGACCGCCGCACGCGAGAAGGCACGGGCGGCCGCGGCCGCGCGGCTGGAGCGTGAGAAGAAGATCATGGCCGCCTCGGAAGCGTTCTTCGCCGCCACCCTCGGGGTGGAGGATGAGAAGACCAAGCTGCGCGAGAAGATCGCCGCGCTACAAGCTGATCTGAAGGAGCTTGACGGGCCCCGCCCCGACGCCGCGCAGCACGTGCGCGCGATGAAGGACGTGGGGTTGGCGAACAAGGAGATTGGCGAGCTGCTGGAGCTGTCCGTGAGCGAAGTTGGCCAGTATCTGAAGCTCAGTGGGGAGAGGTTCCCAGCTGCGAACCCTTCATCGTCAAGCGTGCGTGAAGTGGAAGCGTGAGTGGCGATTTTGCAGTTCTTGCAGGACAACTCTTCGTGGATCGTCCCGATCTTCAGCTTCATCGCTGGCCGAGTCGTCGCGTTCGGCCGGAACGGTCAAGGAAAGCGCCTGTCAGCGTCGCGAGAGAACTACCAGGGCATCCTGGACCTGATACAAGACCAGAAGTTGGAGATGCCAGATGATCTGGTCCAGCGGGCACGAACTGATGTGGAGAAGCGTGCCGCCAAGGCTTATGCGGAGCAGCTAACGCCTTGGCGTCGCTTCACGAACGTGGCCACGGTTCTGGCGTTCATCGTAATACTCCTTCCGTTAGTAATCCCAGGGTTCTACGGGGCGGAACCTGTCCGCCAGGGCTGGCCTAGTCTTCTTCTCGGCGTCTGGGGGGTCGTGGTCCTGAGCGCGCTCCTCTCGGCAGTGGTCTGGATGTTCGTGAGCGTGCGGGATGATGTGAGGTCCGGCAGAGCTGATCGTCTTGTCAGCTGGTGTAAGAGGCAGATGGAGAAGATCAGGCGTATGAAGAAGCGGGGCGAGTAATGGCGCTGGTCCCTGCGTCCGTGCGTCACGACTCGCTGATCGGGCTATGGACGTCCGTCCAACGATCCCCCGGTCGCCCCGTGGTCTTCTTGCGCTGGTTGTGTGCTCGCGATGTCATCGGCGCGGACTACTTCACCGCGCGTCCGTTCACGGCTCCGGTGGCGTACTTGCTGGTGCTGGAGCTGTATGTGGGTTCCGGTTACGCCGAGGCCACTGTGGCTGCGGTCCAGTACCTACGAACCGGGGTAACCAGTCCCCGGGCGTTCGGCGTGCAGGAAGTCTTCGACAACGCGGGATGGATCGTGATGGCGGTGTGCGTGTGGGTGATGGTCACACGCTTGCTCGTCTCGCCGGACGCCCTACGCGCGCGGCACCGGTTCCACCGCCGTGACGCGTGGCTGGTGGTGTCCCTGGACGCACTGGTCTCGTTCCTCTCCTTCGCCATCGTGGCCGGCACCGCCTACCTGGTCGGCAGCGGCGGGGTGTACCCGGCGGTGTCCGATCCCTCCCCGGAATACCTCGCGGGCTTCTTCGCGTCCCTGGCCGCAGCCGGGTTCCTGGAAGAAATCTTCCTGCTCGGATTGCCCGTGCTGCTCCTGCGCTCAGCTCGCCGCGGGTGGGGTGAAATCGTGGTCGTGCTTGCGGTGCTCCGCCTCTCGTTCCACATCTACTACGGCGTGCCCGCTGCGGGTCTGCTGCTGTGGGCGGTGCTCGCGGTGTTCTTCTTCCGCTACACCCAAGCGGTGTGGCCGCTGGTGCTCTCCCACTCGATGCTCGACCTGTGCAACGGAGCCGCCCGGTTCGGCGGTGACGCGGGCGAGCTGGTGTGGTTCGCGTGGGTGCTGGTCGTCGCGGGGCTCTTCTCGTGGTTGGGGTATCGCAAGACCCCCGTGCGCGCTGAGCTGGGCCTGGAGGAGTCACCGCTGACCCAAGAACGCCCACCACGGAAGAACAGGCTGGGGGCACCTCGCCCCGTTGCCTGACAGCGGAGGTAATGCCTGCTCATCTGCGCGTACATCTGCCGGTTCGAACGGAGACAGGGCACGATGGGTGTCACACGGTGACGAGGGCTTGTCACCACCACGATCATGTAGGGAGACCTTGATGACGCTGTACGTCTACGTGGACAACTCGAACCTGTGGATCGAGGGCAGGCGCGTGAGCGCGGTTCGTAAGGGTATGGCCGCCAACGCGGTGGAGGCCATGAACAGGAAGATCACGGATGGTTCGTGGTCCTACGACTTCGGCAAGCTCTACGAAGCGATCTGCCCGGACACGGCGATGATTGGCCGCTCGGCGCTCTTCGGCTCGCGCCCGCCAGCTAATGACTCCATCTGGGAGCTCGCGCGTGAAGAAGGGTTCGAGGTCGCTGTCTACGACAGGAACGCGGCGAACAAGGAGAAGCAGGTCGATACGGCGATCAGCACGATGATGCTCGAAGATTCCTACGAGCACATGAAGGAAGGGGACCGAGTGGTGCTGGTCTCCGGGGACCGCGACTACCTGCCCGTGATTGAGAGCCTGCGGCGCCGTGAGATTCCCACAACCGTGGTGTTCTGGGAACACGCCACTGGTAGGGAGCTGAAGCAGGAACCCGTGGACTACATAGCGCTGGATTCGTTGTTCGATCACCTGACGATGAACCGACACCCCGCCGGGGATCAGTGAGCTAGAACAGCCTCTGTTGTCCGGCGGTCACCCCGCGTAGGAGCGTGGCAACGGCTTCGGGGTCGTAGCCGTGGACGCGAACGTGGTCCCGCAGAACGCGCGCCTTGTGCGCGCGTTCTTGCTTGGTCTCGTGGCGGAAGAACGCTGCGGCCGGCTGCTGGTTGTGGTGGCCACGGGCCGCGCGGTCGGCCATGTTGTCGAACGCGGTCCCCGCATACAGGTGCGAGGCGGGGCCGTCCTCGGCGCGGACGCAGATGGGGTTGTCGCACACGTGGCACACGTGCAGCTCGTCCAGTGCGTCCAGGCCGCCGTGAACGGTGGCCAGCGCGTAGCGGTGGGCACGGATCATGCGTTGGCCGCCGTCCGGTGTGGGTGTCCAGAAGCGGCCGTAGCCGTCATCTCCGATGGCCCCGGTCCATATCCAGCAGTCACCGGGGCCGGGTCCGCGAACAACCTTGGCGTGAAAGCGTGCGAGTTCGGCGGCGTCCATGGCCTCACGGTAGCTGTACGGCCTGGTGTTAGTTAGGAGGCCGTTGGTGCGCCACCTGCATCCTTGGGATCGCGTAGAACCACCTCGTGAACCAGGTTGGGGCCCACCATTTTGTCGAGGTCTTTCCTGATCCCTGCGATGTCGTCTCCGATGTTGCTCATGGTCTTGAAGCCCATGTGTCCACGGTTGAAGTACATCTGCCAGTCCAAGACGTACTCGGTGCTTGGCTGTTGCTTGCCTTTGATCCCCTCGTACGTGAGCGTGACGGTGTACTGCATGGGTAGCTCGTTGTCGTCGTGGCGCATGAAGATGGAGTCCCAGCTCGTCCCCCAGCGCTGGCCGGGCACCAGCACGGAGAGGGTGTCCGGATAGAGCAATGGAACCTGTGTGGTCTCACTCTCCCCGCCATCGGGGTCCATCGGGTCTTCTAGGACGAGCCGGCGGGGCTTGGGGTCGATTGTGATGTTCACGTTCGTCGCAGCGGTCTGACCGAAGTTGCTCACGACCAGTTCCATGACCCAGGGAACATACTCGTGGGGTTCCAGGCTGGCCACCACGTAGGGCTGCGCTTTTTCGGTGGTGAGCCTTCTTGTTTGGAAGATGGCCCAGAAAGCCAAGATCGCGGCGCACAGCGTCCCGACCGCTGCGGCGATGGATGCGATGTCACTCCACGTGGAGAGGGCGGTGCTGGGCGTTGTGGCAGGAGATGTAAGGAGCATGGCGGGGCCTTCTGTGGGTCGTCGGAGTCATATCTGGTGAGGCGGCGTGTGCTTGGCCAGCTCGGCGCGGAACCAGGCCGGCATCGTGGTCTTGGTCTTCGCCTCGGCCGCGCGCTGGGCGACCTCGGCCGCCCGCGCCGCGCGGCGGGCGTCTTCAGCTGCGCGGCGTGCTCGTGCGGGGGGTTCTTGGCCGGTGATGGCGCGTTTGATCTGGTGCAGCAGCAGCGCCCTCGGGTTGCGTTGGCTGTCCGGGGGCAGGGTGAGCAGCCCCAAGCCCTGGTGATCGGCCTCGACGGCACTCATGAGGTCCTGGGTGGTCCACTCCTCGCTCACGCCACAGGCCACCAGGCCACGAGAGAGCCCCATCAGGTGCCCGCTGCGGCCACGGTCCAGCCACGGCATCCGCTGCACGAGTCTGGCGGCGATCTTCTGGACCCCCAGCGGGGGTGTTCGCCGCGTTAGCGGCGTGTTTGTCGGCTGCTCTTTGCTCCTACCGGCCGCGCGGTAGCGCGAGCTAGGTACACGTTGAGAAGGTTCTGAGGGGAAAGACTTAACCCCACAGGGGTAGGGGTGCATGGCTCGTACTCGTGCCGGGATCGTGAGGCATCGGGTGGAGGCGAACCGGCGTTGCAGGGAACCGTGGGCGCGGGTAGCGGCTTCGCGTTCGGTAGAGGTCATGTACCGGCCGCGCACGGTCTCCACCGACCAGCCCAAGTCGCGCAGCACGCGGCGGGCGCGGCGCACGGTGTCCATGGAGCAGCCCAGGAAGCGGGCCACGGTGGCGTGGGCGGTGCGCACGTTGCGCCCGGTGGTGGTGTCGGCGGCGGCCGCGTCCATGCGTGCGACCCGGTAGACGGTGACCGGGCTCGCGTGGTGAGCGCGCAGCACCGTTACGGCATCGTCCCTGTCGAGGTCGGCGCGCAGCAGCTCCAGCCATTGGCTGCGGGTGTTCCAGCACGGGATGCGCGCCTGGGTGCCCTCGGCAGGCTCACGAGACCAGGACAGACCTGTGCGCGGGTTCGGGGTGTGCAGCTCGGGGACGGGTCGATGATGCCCGCGGCGGGCGCGTGTGGGTCGTTGTGCCGTCTGTACCGGGACGCGCGTGACTGCTAAGGTTGACATAGCAACCTCTTGTGAATGGCTTCAGGGTTCATTTACTAATCCGGACGGTTGTATGGAACACCGGGAAGTTTGGTCGCTTTGGCCGGTGTTCGAGTCTTAGAAGGCGGTCCCCTCGGGGACCGCCTTCACTCGTTGGCGGGTAATTCTGGAAGCTGGTTGTACTGGGGCATGCCCACTTCACGGGCCATGAGGCTGGCGACCCACGCGGACTTTGTGAGCCCGTTCTCGTGTGCCTTCTTCATGGCTTCGCGGTCGAGGTCGCGCGCAACACTGACGGTGATACGCGGGCGGCGCGGGCCGTCCTGTCGTTGTCGGTGGATGCGCTCGTCGGACATGCACCCCAGTATGCCGTAGTGCTAGCAGAGATCCCAGGGGTCAAGGACGCGTGTCGCGCAATCATGCTTGTTCGGCGTCCGCGTTGCGTAGTCGGGTGATGATCCAGCGGCTCCCCCGTGCTGTGCGGCGACGTTGGGCTGACCCCGTTTGGTAGGTCCGGTGGTTGTGTGAGTTGTCCTGTTGCCCGGGGGTCCGGGCAGTGAGACTGGTCAGATCATGACGAACAGCAGGAAGCGTCACACCTC